>NZ_JBIOAG010000002.1:0-89378 GCF_043951795.1 Liberiplasma polymorphum
CAACTACTTCCCCTTCTTCATGAATACTTTAACATGGAAATTAATATGGTGTCAATATTTCGTGTAAATGAACTTAACTCAATGTTTCTTTTCTATGATAATTCTTAAAGATTGATGTTTTATGTGAATGATTTACTAAATTATTAAATCTGAAATGAATTTTCTTTTATTTCTAAAAAGAGGATCGTATCAATAGACAATTCTTGAGTGCTGGTACCCGTCTATGATTTATATGAATTTGAGAATTTCAAACATTAACATCTATTGATAATTAAAACTTGTGTTTCTACTAATCACTGCTGTAATATAACTCGCGAAAATTATCCTTGTTTTATCCATATTATAAGAAGAGCCAAAGTGTTGTAACTCTATAGCTATTGTCATCATATATTCAACTATAAATGTTGAATTTATTCTAAAGACAGATTCTAAGTATATCTTCCTTATCAAACTCTACAGCCTCAAACTCAGCTTTATTAAAGTGGAATGCACCACCGTGTGAATTTGGTTCAGCAATGTTATTAACAAGAAACACATGATTTGAGAACTTCATTGCTTGATCGTTATAGGCATGCAACTCTTTGAGCCATTCTTCCTTTGAAAAATCAACATAGACCGGCCAAATAATTTTAGTATTATGAACCGACTCATTAAGGAACAGTAGATAACTTTGTTCATCCCATAAATCACCACACAATGCCAAAGTAAACTTATAAGATTCTAACTCAATCTGAACAATCGATTTGCCTTCCTTGTAATGATGATCAGTTTTGCTTACTTCTTTCCATCCTTTTGATATTCTTCTATAGTTTGTGATAACCTTTCCTTGAGGAGAGATGACTAGATAACTACTATAAATAGATTCCTTGGATAACTCAAAATAACCAAAGCCTATCCCCACACCAAAATGTCTTGCTTTATCTTTTATAGAATCTATGATTAACGAATTTCGGCTTATAGCAACTGTCTTATCTTTTTCAAATGACCAAGATAAACTATCAAAACCTTGTAAAAATGATTCACCGAAAAAAATATAATCAATTTGATCATGGGATGCTATTTCTAAAAACTTAAACAACTGACTTAAATTATAATCTATATTGTCATTTTTACACATAGTTGGAACCAATCCAATAACCATAGACTTCACCTCTTCTTCCAAATTATATCATCTAACGTATAATAATAAAGATGAAAAATAAAAGGGAGATAAAAAAGTGAGTTATACAATAGAGTTTAAAAATATTATCATTAAAAACTATATGAATGGAAAAAGTGTATCTGAACTATCTAAATATTACAATGTTCCAAGGTCCTCCATTTATAACTGGATTGATAAACATACTGATAAATCATTAAAAGAATTTTCTATTAGCAAATGTAAAATTAGTGAGTATCAAAGAACGATAGATAAACTAGATAAAGAAAACAAGATACAGCAGTATGTTATTTCAACCCTAGACATCACAAAAAGAAATAAGATTGATTTGGTATACCTACTCGATGAAAAGCAGTTTCCTATAAAAGCAATCTGCAGAATACTTAACATAAATCCTGCAGCATTCTATCATGATAAAAACAGAAAACCTGAAACATATCGAGTTGATGAAGAGGATCATCACTATAAACCATTAATTCAATCAATATTTAAGGATTCAGGCGGCAGGTTTGGTGGACGTAAGATTCGAGTATTATTAAAAAAGGGTGACTATATCATTAGTCACGCTCGTGTTGTTAGATTAATGAAGGAAATGAATCTTATACCTAATCAACCCGATGAAAACTATAATAACTATCATAAAAGAAAATACGCTTATAAACCAAATATCATGTCTAAATCCGAATACTATCCAGAAGTTAACAAGATATGGGTTAGCGATATTACTTATATACGCGTTAGAAAAGAACACTATTACTTAATTGTTATTATTGATTTATACTCAAGAAAAGTTATAGGTCATAAGTTGGCTAAAACATTAGAAGCATCAGAGTTAATCGATCTAATGAAAAAGACATATAGGTCTAGAAACAAACCAAAAGAGTTAATATTTCATAGCGATCAAGGGCAACAATATACTGCTATATTATTCAAGAGATTACTCACAGATAATGAAATTACACAATCGTTTTCCAAAAAGGGGTGTCCATATGATAACTCAGTAGCAGAAAGTTTCTTTGCAAGTTTAAAGAAAGAAGAAATCTATCGTCATATCTATAATAGCTTTGAAGAATTAGAAAAAGCTATTGACGAATACATCATCTTTTTTAACACACTACGTCCACATGCGTCACTTAAGTATGTAACCCCAAATGAATTTGAAAATACGACCAATTAAAGCCATAAAAAAGACCATCATTCCTGATGGTTTTTCTATTTTAAAAGGTACTATTCCAAAAATAAGTGTTGGAAATACCCTATACAGTCCAATTTTGTCAATAATCCAGATGCGTGCTGCGTTTCCTGATAAATACTCTGTTGTAGTTTTAGTCCATCCACCATTAACATCATACATTTCTTCTTCAGTCATGAGTTCCCAAGAGTTATCTAACGTCATCGCGTATGTCATATCTTACACCTCCTATTCTATCACTGATTTGCTTTGTTATAAACCTTTTTTCCTATAGATAATTCGATTATAGATTTTTATTGTTGATAGCTAGTCAACTTATAGGATACTTCGGATTCATAACCCCCTTATCCGCCCATGAACATGTGATCGTGTTCACCTTATATTGTTTTAACTGACTTAGATGTAAACCGCTATATCCACTTCATTTTGCTTCTTTTCATTTTTCGAACTTAATTATACTAAAAAATCCATTTATCAAGATTATTCTTGACAAATGGATTTATTTTACTTTTTGTCTTTAGTTGTACGAGTTTATTTCATTTTTCGGCAATAGTTGTACGAGTTTATTTATTTTGTGTAATAAGCACGAACTTTAAGCTAAAAAACAACTTCATTGTCTAGAAATAACTCAATATTAACTTATGGTGCAGCAGTGAACATTTTCCTTATTTGATATTTCTAATATAAAAACGTTGCACTTAAAATATGTAATTCTAAGTGTCTAAATGTTTTATGAATCGAAATTAAACAGTTTAATACCCCCAAATCGTAATCGATTTGGAGGTACTTTTATTTCAGTCCTTTAGAAGCTTCTTAAACTCACAATTTAAAGCCTTTTATGATGAGTTTTTTTAAAACCACTAATGACCTATTTGGCAATATAGCAAATAAACAACTACAAGTATAGGCATCACTTTCAACCTATATTACATAAGCAAAAATCAAAATGAAAATCGTTAGAATAATTGCTGTTACAAAAGACCCTATTATAAGCCTTTTAAGCCAAATGTTTGATTCGATGAAACTTTCCTTTAGACTCTCTTTATCGTCTACTATCGCCCAAATAATAAGTGAAACTGCAATGATTATAAATATTATGTTAAAGACTAACCTAGCGTTTAAATTAGTAATAAAAAAGCCACTATTTAGTACAATTAAGACAATCAGTATTGATAAAAAGAGTTTGTAGTATGGTTTAGTTTTCATAATAATACCTCATTTAATCTAAATTCTCCCTACAAGGGTTAAAGAGAAACCAAAAGCTCCGTAACTTTTGGATCTAAAGCCACCATCCATGTTGGTGTACAAGACCGCTAGTCCTAAAGTAGCTGAATTAGTTAAAGCCGCTGTAACCGAAGCACTTAAACCAATTGCTGATGCCAATGCTACTAATGCACCTACAACTGAGGCTGCAGTAACTGCTCCTGCCAGCATTGTTTTAACTAAAGCAACACTCAAACCTCCCCAGCCAACAATATTAGCAATCATATTTGTTATTTCTACCCAAGCACTAGCGCCTGTGTAAGTCGTCCATCCCCCGTTGACATCATACATTTCTTCTTAAGTCATGAGTTCCCAAGAATTATCTAACGTTATCTCGCATGTTTTTAGGGCTATTATAATGTTATCATACTTTTCATAATGTTTAACATTTTATTGACTAAATAAACAAAAAAGGAAGCTTCACCGAAATGAAACTCCCTTTGGTTTAGTCTATCGACTTTCCCTGAAAAGAAATCGATTCGAATCGAAACTATACTTGATTTATTTGACTATCTTTTGGTTCTTTTAGATATGCCCAAAGTAAATATAAGTTAGATCCAATTGGTATAAAAAACACAAGAATGATAGGAAGATAAAAAGCCACGCCTTGCAGCTCAAATAGAATAAGAACAAAAATAGTTATTAACGTAGATAGCAAAATAAAGGTAGTATTAACAATATAAGCGACTTTTAATCCTTGTTTTTTTGTTTTTTTCATTGATAACACCTCCTTCTATTACAATTGCATAACCAAAGTAATTGCAGTTGCTACTATTCCAACTGATACCCCCGTAGCGGTAGCTACAAATGTTATCACCGCTGCAGCTCCATGTTTACTAACAAAACTTTTAAACGTCAATCCCATTATTTTAGCTGCCAGATAGATTTGACCATAGGCTAGCGCTACAATCAAACCAACACCTGCTGCTACAATAGCCGCAGAAATTGCTGCTTTAGCCCAAACACTCAATCCCCCATTAACATCATACATTTCTTCTTCAGTCATGAGTTCCCAAGAATTATCTAACGTCATCGCGTATGTCATACTTAACACCTCCTATTCTATCACTGATTTGCTTTGTTATAAATCCTTTTTTTCCTATAGATCGTTCGATTAAAGATTTTTATTGTTGATAGCTAGTCAACATATAGGATACTTCGGATTCATAACCCCCTTATCCGCCATGAACATGTGACCGTGTTCCCCTTATATTGTTTTAATTGACTTGGATGTAAACCGCTACATCCACTTCATTTTTCTTCTTTTCTTTTTTCTTTGTCTTTTTATCCAGTTTCATCACTTGATGCACTGGACTGATTGGATCAAGTTCTTGCTTTTTAATATAGTCATTCACTTCTTTCGTTGCCATCGATGCGTTTTGTGGATGACCTTTATATTTAGAGACGACACAGTTTTCAAGTTGATAACGGCTTAAGTACACATAGTGATGATTCCCTGTGGTGGGTTGATTGAGTTCTAAGTAAAAATCCATTACCATGCGTTGTTTACCGGTTTCAAAGTTTATGCCTTTAGTCACTGTGAGTATGCGTATGGGTTTAGTGGCTTTGCTTTCGGCGTATGTAATCATCTTTGAAATGACGTCATCAATTTGTGTATTGTATAAAACACTTTGGTGTTTTAAAACATGATTAAGTTTTAAGGTTATACCCGTTTCGATAAATTTCATCAGCTCACCTAAATATCTATAGTTCTAGTTTTTCAATAGCCCAAAACAAGTATCTTTGTTCATCGGTAATCATACGCCCCATTACTTGCATCCCAATACGAATACTCTCTTCTTGATTATCCCTTGATAATGTATTTGAAGCGAGCCTTGCGGTGACTATGTAGAATGATTGGCCACTTGACTGATCAACGCGACTATCCGATTCGATATGAATCACTTCTGCTTCGGCAAACCCGTAGGTTCTTGCGGGTAATGCAGGAATCTCTACACGCACCCTTTGCCCTACATGAACTTGTGCGATATCTTGGTTTAAAACATAAAACTGTATGGTAAAGGTATCATCTTCCTCCATTTGGTGAACCCTTAAATGTTCTTGGCCTGCGGCTACTGTACTCCCTACTTGTAATGGTTGAACGTAGTGAATTAAACCATCAAATGAAGCGTATATTTTGTAGTGTTCAAGTTATTGCTCAAGCTTTTCAAATTCATTTTCATATTGTGAAATCGTTTGTGCTTGCTGATCGATGGTCGCTTTAACATTTGCTTTCTTGATACGTTTTTCTTGTTCTGGATTATTGGATAGCTCTAACATGTCTAAGAAATTTTTGACTTCATAGTATTTTGTAATATGGTTAAGATTATCTACATCAAAGAGATTTTCTTCTATCTCTATGGATTCTAAGAGTAGCATTTCAAGTTGATGATTAGTTAAGAGTTGTTCTAACGCTGCATCGTAATTCGCAATATCACTTTCAATGGCTCTTCCATCAAGTTCAACAATCAAATCACCTGCTTGAACAAAATCGCCCTCTTGAAAGTGAACCGCTAAAACCGATGAATTTACTAAAGGAACGACACTTTGTGTTGCTTGTGGTTTTACCATGCCTTGCGTTTGAACAACGATTTCTTTAGTTCCTACGTAACTCCATACAAGTAACAAAGAAAGTGTCGCTAAAACAAAGTAGAAAAACCATAACATAAACCTAGGAACTTGATGCTCAACGACTTCTCTTGCATCGGATAATTCATTAAATTCATACGTTTTACTTCGCATCGATTAATCCCTCGCTTCCGCCTACTTGTGATGCCCACATTGCGTAATAGTCGCCTTTTAAGGCAAGCAACTCTTTATGGCTGCCAAACTCTTTAATCTCACCTTGATCCATTAAGGCAATCTTATCAGCTTTACGTATCGTTGATAACCTATGAGCGATGATGATTTTTGTCATCTTTGGATAATCATTAAAAAGTACATTCGTAATCGCTTCTTCTGTTTTGGCGTCTAAATTAGAAGTTGCTTCATCTAAAATAAGCATGGGTGGGTTTTTAAGTAGTGCTCTAGTAATCGCTAAGCGTTGCCTTTGACCACCACTTAAGTTATGACCCCCTTCTATTAGTGCTGATTTATACTTTTTAGGCAACGCTTGTACAAACTCATCAATCTTTAAGCGTTCACATACTGTTTTCATCGCTTCAAAATTTACCATCCCTTGCCCTAAAAATAAGTTTTCTTCAATGGAGCCACTAAATAAGAATACATCTTGGGATACATAACCGATATGATGACGTAAACTTTCTTTGTTCATAGCGGTAATATCCATATCGTCAATTTTTATCTCACCGTTTTCAATGCTGTATAAATTAAGAAGTAACTTTGCGAGGGTGGTTTTTCCACTTCCAGATTCTCCAACAATCGCAATCGTTTCTCCAGGTTGAATACGCATTGAAAGGTTATTTAAAACTAGTCTTCTCGTTCCGTATCTAAACTGAACCTCTTTTAAATCAATTTGTCCTTTTAATGTTTCAGGTTTGTATTTCTTTTCTTCATCGATATCGTATTCTAGTTCTAAATCAATAATCTCAGATAATCGCTCACTTGCGACGACTGCACTTTGAATTTGTTGCTGCAATCCAATTAAATTCTTTAATGGACTTAAGAAATATGCTAGGAGTGCATTAAAGGTTAAGAGTTGTCCTAGTGTTATTTCACCACGAATTACCATGAGCGCTCCAAACCAAAGAATAAATAAACCGCCTAATGCTTCAACAACACCGATGAGTGAGCCTTGAACATTCCCTAGTACGCCACCCTTTTTCCTAATGAGCACACTTTTGATATATCTGCCTTCGGTTTCTAAACTTGCACTGTCTTCTGCGTTAAACGCTTTTATCGTCTCAACCCCATGAATACTCTCAATTAAATGTGAACTCACCTTCGCGCCTTGTTCCATCGAAGCACGTTGAATCTTTTTAAAGGGACGAATAAAGCCATACACAAGAATTCCATATAACGCAGCGATAATCACTGTAATCAAAAACATTGTAGGATTAATTGTATAGAGGATAATTCCACCAAAGATAACCATGATGCTATCTAACATGACAGTTAATGTTGCGCCACTCACTACATCTTTAATAACACCCGCATCATCAAACCTTGCGGTGATTTCCCCAATCTGTCTAGTTGAGAAAAATCCTAAAGGTAGTTTTGTAACATGCTTGTAATATCCCATCATTAATGGAATATCAAGTCGTATCGATAAATACATTAGCAAATGACTTCGAAACGCGCCCAAAACAACGTTAAGAACGTAAAGACCCACAAAGGCAATCGACACAACATGAAGGGTTCTTTCTAGCCCAAAAGGGATAATCTCATCCATCAAAAATTTGAAATAGAATGAACCAATTATTCCAAATATAGTTAATACAATACTCATTAAGAAAACATTAATCATAAGGCTTTTTTGAGGTATTAACATTTTGAAAAACCTCGTGAAAGTCCCTTCGGTTTCATTCCTCTTCTCAAATGTATAACTTGGCTTTAAAACAACTAAGTACCCTGTCCACATCCCTGCAAATTCATCAAAGGATAGTTTTCTAACTCCCTTTGCAGGATCAGCAATAATCACTTTCTTTTCACTTATCTTATGAATCACAACATAGTGTTGGATATTATCTTCGGTTAAAACATTCGCAATTGCTGGCAAAGGAAATGGTGTAAGCAGGTTTTCTCTTGTTCCTTTGATTGCTTTAGCGGTAAACCCTAATTGCTCGGCAGCTTTAACAATCCCATACACATTCGTTCCATAAGAATCCGTCCCTGCGATTTCTCTTATCTTTGATATTTGTAGCTTTAAGTCATACGTTTTACTAATCGTTGATAAACACGCAGCCCCACAATCTTTGATATCATGTTGTTTCACACAAATGTACTTCTTCTTTAACATATATAAACATCCCCTATAAAATGATAAAAGCCCTACGCAAAAAGGGCTCACACTTATCCCTATATATTGTGTATAAAACCATTATATTACTGTTTTTCACTCCTGAACAGCGCGGATATGTCGTACTTTTTTTGTAGTTAGTGCTTACATTGTATATTTTTTTGATCTACACATAAAAAAATCATTTGACAAGATTTGAACTTGACAAATGACTGTTTTTATTTTTTTGTCTTTAGTTGTACGAGTTTATTTCATTTTTCGGCAATAGTTGTACGAGTTTATTTCCAATAGTTGTACGAGTTTATTTATTTTGTGCTTTAAGCAAGATTTCTACCATTATTGATGTTAAGTAAAGCGACCCATTTATAAGGGGCGCTTTGTTTCTACTTCTTCTTTGAAGCAGCGCTTTGAGCTCTTGATGCAAAACTACCTTTAGTAGTCTTGCCACCACTTTTCTTAGCTGTAGCTGATTGAATTCTTGCCGCAGCCTTTGGTGTCATTTTTGTCTTAGACATAAGTAGCCTCCTCTCATATTAAGGTGACTTAAATGCTTAATATGGAATCGACTAACTATATTATAACCTTATCTTCTAACTTTTTCAATATCTGAGCAATCGAGTATTCAAGAGTATTGGTTTTATCCAATTTGTCGGATTGGCTCATATGTTTTTTCATTTTACTAACCTCTTCAAATCTTGATTCAATGTTTTTCATTAAAACATCAAAAACTTTAATCAAATAATAATATGCTTCTTCGATGTATAAACTATCGTTGTCGTCGCTTACTTCAATTGACGCAAATGCTGTTGAATGACAGTACGAGCAAATCAATGTATATAATCCACTAAAATAATCATTCACTTTGTCTGTTTTTTCACTAAACTTATCAGCATTGTTCTCTATAAAACTTAGAATTATTGCTAAATTTGAAGGTGCTTTATTGCTTGTCCCGACAATATTAATTGCCCATCCATTTACATGCTTGACTTGCCCTTTTGAAATATCTAAATTGTATCTATCTTTGTAATGTTTTTTAAGGAAATCTAAGTTTTTCAAATACAGATGAAAAACCGTAGTTTCTTTTCCATCATACTCTATCTTTACTTTGCTTGGATCTTCATTCATCATTCCTGCGTCTCGCAAGCGCTCTTTCATGATTTTCGGTATTTTGCTCCAAGCAGAGTACCTAAGAACATCTGTATGTGCTTGGTATACTTCCATTTCATGTTCATCAAATGTAGTTAAAATATCTATTGTTGCGATTAACTCAAGAACATACCTCAGCTTCGCAAAAAAAATGTAGCTCATTTTATTTTCGTACGATATGACTAACTCTTGCATATTAAGCATAAGAGATTCCATATACTTATCTAATGTTTTGAACAACCTTGGTTTATCTTCTTGAATAGCTTTAATAGACATTAAGTAAAACAAGATCCATGACTGTATATTATCAGCATGAGATACTTTGGTATCATAATTCTTTTCTCTAATTGCTAATAATGATTTTGACTCTTCGTGCAACTCACATTTATCAATTTTTTTATTACCCGTAATTTCTTCTAAATGATTTAAACTTGGTAAGCATTTAATATGTGCTATTGTTCTAAAATTTAAGCCCTCTAAAATTATCTGGTCAAACTCTACGATATTTCTCATAAGATCATATGAGAGATTACTAATTACTTCAAAAAAATAGATGATTTCGTTGACATTTCCTGAACCAAACATCCCATCTAGGATGATACTATCATTTTTCAAAATTGGGTGAGACAAGTTGTTATTATGTAAAACCTCACTTTTGTAATATGCTTTTCTTTCCTCATCATAATCAGTTAATCCTATTAAATCATCCAATGTAATAACTTTTTTATCAAGTATCGGTTTTATCCATTCGTAACGATTGTAGGCTAATAAATCTCCGTTGCTAAATTTACTAAAAAACCTGCTTGTTCCATTGAATTTTGAAACGATATCATTTTTGTCTAATTCAGCTTGATTAAAAAAAGATTCATATAAATAGTCTTCATTTCTTTCAAGCAATATTCTCATTACAACAACCGACTCGATTGCACCTCTTAATAAAATATTAACGCCATCACAGTTTTGATAATTCATTGTAATCAACTTGTCTTCACTGCTATAATTTAAGTTTAGCAAAAAGAACAGACCTTTTAGTCGATTCGTAAATCCATCCACCAGTAGTTTATATGATTTAGCAGAACTCATATCTTTGTTAGCAAAGATTGTATGGTTAATTTTTTCTAACTCATTTAAAAAGTCCACAAAATCGTGGAATTTTGACCTTATATTCTCAATAATTACACTTCTCATTTTACCTCCAAAATAAACAGTATGATGTTTCATTCAAAGCTAAGAGCACTATTTACAGTTTGTGTTTAACACTCATTTCACCTCAACTATAAGGTTATTTACTCTTTCAATAATTTCATCATAAGTCATGATTGTAATATCCTTGTTATTAAACTTTATTACTTCAAAATTAAAGATAGAACGATTTGGATCGTCCTTAGAGCTAAACTCCTCTTTTTTATTGCCAATTATCAATACTGACCTTGAAAGAATACCTAAGATTGAAGTCGAATTTTTCACAATATTAGCTCTTTGGATGTTGCATTGTTGTATTGCTTTTGATAGAGCTTGAGTTGGCACATACGTGTTGTTTCTATACATCTTACTATCTAATAACTTTTCTTTAGCAGATTTAATTTCTATAAGGTTAACAGGTTTATCAGGAATCTCACTTGCAATATCTACTCTATTTTCATCAAAACCGTCACCAGAAACTCTCAACTCAAATCCTAGTGTTGAATCCACTCCCAAAAGAACAATAGATAGTATATCTTTGAACTTCTTAAAGACTATATGAATATCAACTTCATTTTTACTCATTGCTTCAATAAGTTCTTCCTTGAAATTATGTAGCATTTTGTTTCTACTAACGATATGACCAAGTTCAATAACATCAAAATCAATTGATAAGCTTTTTAGTCTTTTTAGATACTCTCTGAATTTTTCATTTATATTTTCGGTTCGCAAGTATGTTTTACTTTCATCAAAGTGCAAGCTGAAACTCTTTTTAGAAAACATATATTTTTCATTGATAAATTCAACTATAGCAGCTTCTAAGTTCACAATAAATCCAATTAATCCTGTTGATAACCTAGCTTTAAACTTTTCATTTTGATATTTTACGTTGTTTCCGTCAATATAGAACCCAACATTAGGAACCGAATCGTTACTTATCACAAAATATGGTTTTATTTCATATTTTTTGTTTCCATACTCTTTTCTAATATTATCTCTTGCTTCATAGAATTCATTATTATAGCTCTTAATATCAAAATTAATTAATAACACAATTTATCCTCTCCCACAACTTTATTTATATAAAGTTACTAAAAGTTACAGAGTTAATGGCATACATAGAACATACACTTAGTGAACTAACTAGAGTCAAAAAATATTTTACATCAATCATAGTTAAACAAGCCTTCATTATTAAGTTTTTCAATTAAAACACTCTCCAGATTTGCATCAATAACCCCTATTGCGATTAACTTTTTTAGCCACACTTTTTTAATCACAAACTTATTGTCATAATCATCATGCGAAATAGGGTACATATACCATGCCTTTAATCTACTTTCAGGATCAACGGTGTCGCTGCTAAATATCTCAAACAAGAGTTCAGACACACTGTTACAAACCTCAAAGATATGATAAACAGTCTGACCCAACATTCCTCTACAATACTCGTCAACATCAAAAGATTGTATTAATTTAACGGCAATATTTGTTGTTAAAATATCGTCAAATTCTTTGACAATTTGATCACGATCTACCAAGTTCAAGATAATATTTTCAGTCCAGAAGATGTCTGGGTTATGTGTCATTAAGGACATTAGCTCAATCAGAAATCTTAGTGTTTCTTTGTCTTCAGATACCTTTAACTTATAAAAGATGGTTAACCAAACAAAAATCTCGTTTCTAAAGTTCATAAAACTAAATCTTAACTTTTTAAAGTTCTTTGAGCTATCTAACGAGATAATGCTCTTTATTAGGTTGCTTAATATGTGATTTTTCTTTTGCTCATATATTTTTTTCTTTACGTAATCTATTAAATCTCCATAGGTAGCACACGTTAACAGTTTAAGATTATTAGATTTGATTCTAAAATTCTTGGTGTCTAGGTCATTACTGATATAAGCAGTTAGATCTAGCCAATAGCACTTTTCCTCATTATTATCATAAACAAATAAAATAACATATAGATTATGATTTAACCAATAATTGTAATGTTTGAAGTCGCTAGTAAATGATACTGTATCTTTACTAACATTAAAATAACTTTTCCCTGTTTTTACTTGAGCAGAAAAGGCATAATAATCATTTTCATCATTAAACTCAATGATCATGTCAAGTCCTCGATCGTTTTCTTGATGGATTTCAGTCATAATATCATCATTCTCTAGAACAACTTTTTGGACATAGTTGACACCGAGCGCAGCAATTGATCTAGTTGTTTTGCACATTTTACTACCTCACAATCTTTCACTAAGTAACTAACATACATATTTTTCGTTTGTGTATGAGTTACATGCATAAATTTCATATACCATTCTTTTTTCCCGAGCCATAAATCAAAATGATCTAGCTAATTTTCTTAGATGAGACTCTTTGGTTTTCTCATTCCAAAAGAACAACAGAAAAGGTTATTATAGTTTAAAAAGCAATCATCTAAGAGATTCTTGATTTCGACAATATATAAGTTCTGTCTTTATATCTCGTTTATCGTCACATTACCTATTTCACAGAGGAACTACTTTAGCATTTCTTCTATATACTCTTTTTTCAGTATCTCAACGTTTATTTTACACTTCTTATCCAAAAAATGTGGCCCTGAACCATACAGGGATATACCTTCATTCAAGCAAACTTCAATTATGTATTTAGCGGCACTACGCGGCACTTTAAACCCTAAAATTACAGCAACTGGTTTAATATCGATTAACAAGGTTTTACCTTGGTCATTATATGGGTATGCTTTTCCATTTAAGAAATTATGAATGAGCAATCTAACTTCCTTTTCGTATTCCCATTCATATGTTTTGAAAAAAAACATCTTATTAGTAATTCTATCGAAATCGTCATTACTCATAAATACTTCTTTATTTTTTGAAAAGTCTTCGTAGGTGTTTTCTAACTCTTTTGTTATATCTGGACGATACTCAGAATAAGAGACATCTTCTAATGTTACTGCTCGTCTAAGAATCTGATCTGGGACATTATGAAATAAGTTTTCTTTTGACAACTTTAATAAATGATTAATCGCAGCATTCTTTAAATCTGTTTTATCATAAACGAACACAGCACCTTCATACTCTTTTGCATATCTTACCCACATAATATTACTATCACTAGCTTTAGAAAAACACGAGATTAATCCAGCATCTTTTAATGTTGAATCAAAATTATGACGAAAGTAACTCTTAAACACTTTCAGTTTCTCTTGATATGTTAAGCGATTAAAATTTATATAGTTAGGAACAACGATACCATTTTCATTGATATGATCTCTGAGCATCTTTAAAAATATTTCATCTGAATAATAAGGTGTAGAATCAAAGACATCATTAAACTTAGTTGCAGTTCTTAAAAACAATTTCTTATTTTTTAGATTTTCTTTATCATAACTAGATAAAGAATTATACTTGAATAAATGGTTGTCGCTGAACATTTTTTTTGCCTCCAATGACTGCTCTATATCAAGGTTTTCATGCTTGTGATTATTAAAATGAAGCAGTTCTTATTATTTAACTTACTTTGATTCAACTAGTTTTCCCTTCTGAAACAATCCTTCCCCATTTACATTAAACAGTTTAACATTTTCACTTTGTGGTCGATTCAACTTTTCTACCTGTTGAACATATACGAAGTTTGGCATTTGAAATGCTGTTCCAGATACAATACATTCACCAGGAGCAAGAATTGTTAAAAAGTCTAGTGTAGTTTCGTCTAAGTATGCAACAGCTTTCCTTATTTTAGCAATATCTGAAGGATTAACGAGCTTGTGGATAAAATAATTATGTAATTGAGAAATAATTGTTTGCGAAATATCACTTGGTCTTTGACTAGCTAACATTAAATAACAACCAAACTTGCGTCCTTCTTTTACAATCCTCTCAAAAACTTCTAAAACATTCTTATGTGAGTTACTTTGTCCTGGTTCATCATATAATAGGTTGTGAGCTTCATCAATAACTATGTTAATTATTTGGACTATTTCACCTTGGTCGTCTTTTTTCTCAGCGAGAGAATCAAAAATTCTATTAGAAACTAAAGAAGGTATTATTTCCTTCATTTCCTTATTCACATCACCCAATTGTACAACGCATACATTTTTGTCTTCAAATAAAATATCTTTATCATTGTCTTTTAAACTAAAGTCAAAAACTTTTTTAAAGTCGGCTATTAATCTGTTTGCTCTTGCGATTAAAGGCATCATAAAATCAAGTTGAACACCATTTTCATTTTCGTGTGCAACTGCAAAATACAACTCAAATATAAATCTGTCTAAACTATCTTCGGGGAGATCCAAATCAATCTGATTAAGTTTTTCTTCAAACTCTTTTACATGATTTACATATATTATGTTTCCATACTCATCCCGATAGTAGAAATCCGAAGTTGTAGAGTTAAATTTGAAATTATCAATGTACTTGAAATAGCCATCTAAGTTGTGTCTCAATGAGAAGAATAAATGGCGCTTACCATTCAATAACATAGATTTAACTCGTTCTAAATAAAATCTTTTTTCCCTACGATCTTCTTCATCAATGAATGTCCATCTATAAGCATTTTTAATGGCTGGAACCTGGGTTTTTTCTGAAGCATTCATTAAAACAATAAAATTATCCTCGGATAAATTTTTAAGGTTAAGCGGTATTTTGTCACCCTTTGCCTTTCTTGTACTTAGTTTATATACCTTTTTTTTGTTTTCTTCACATATTGCGTCAATAGAATATTCATTATTAATGTCAAAAACTATAAACTTGCCTCGATTTGTTTTATGACTTCGAACTTTACTTTCATATTCCAGTAGTAGCTTTGTCAACGTGTTTGATTTTCCTGATCCAGTATTACCAAAAACACCTATATGCGTTGGAATCAAATTATTTATATCTACATCAATTTCTTTACTAACATCAAATAAATCATGTCCAACATGAATGGTATTTTCAGAACCTGCGTTGTATATGTATTTATAATCTAACTGCTCTAGCAGTTCAACCTCTGCTGAAACAATCGGCAACATTCGTAAACCCTGTATAAACTGGTTTTTACTAATATACCCTTTTACTTGAAGCTCTAAAAAATGCGAATCAACTTTGCCATTTCTATATTCAGAAAACTCTCCAACAACCTGACAAATTATTGTATCTAACCCAACTTTGGTCTTTAAAAAGCCGTTGATTTTAGGTGCGTTTTCATACTTTCCATTTTTAACAAGGTACGGTGGCAGTAGTTTATCTAACTTAGCCTTAACATTTAATCCTCTTACTTCTACTATTCTACCGATTGGTTGTCCCATAACTCTCGTATCCTTTCTGAGCAAATAAAAGTAGAGTTTACTTTGTTACTGTTGTCAGGCTGCTCGATGATATGTACTTTTCCATCAAGTTTTTCAGGAACTTTGTCGTCATTATCAAACTTAAACCAATAGGCAGTAAGTCCATAACCAATTGCATCTGATATTATGCTATTTAAATGTTCATCGTTACCAGAATATCCTATTATAAATAGAACTGAGTTTTCTCGCGATAATTGTGATTTCATTCTAAACAAAATCTCAAATCTTTTTTTCTGTAGTGTTTCATCATACTTATTCTTACTTGGTAATATGGGATTAAGAAGATCACCATGTATTTTAGAAACTAAGTAGGTTGGAAGAAATGTTTCCTTTGCATAATCGTATCCAATCATGTCGAAAAACTTATCATTGCTGTCAATGTTGCTAGATGAAACAACATTACATAGATTCCCACTTTTAATAAGTATTTTTTCGATTACATCATCATAATTCGTGGTATAAATATTTACTTGCTTCATAGTTCTTGTTCTGTTTTCAGAGCTCATTACAAGTTGATTGATGGTTCCAAACATCACTGAGATATCTAATATATCTTTATGGTTCCAATCAACATTTTCTATACTTTTTCCCAACTCTTTTGTAAACTCTTTTAAGACCAAATCTTTTTTATGTTTTGTCAAACAAAGTAAATCATTCTCAAAGTTTTTAACAGCTTTACCTAGATGTTTTTTCATTTTTTCATTAGTTCTAACTAGACCACCCATTTGTTTAACTGCTTTACCATTCACGCCCGCACCAAAGAAAAAATTAAGGTGTGAAGACGATAAAATTCTAGAGTTAAAATTATAGTTTTCTTTTTGCATTTTCAAACCCTCCATTAACATGATATGAAATAATAAGAATCCTTAAACCTTAAGTTTAAACTCTTGCTTCATTATTTTTTTGGAATATTCAATTGCATCCTTCTCAATAGCTTGATCTAAATAATGCTTATCATTTTCTCCATTAGGCTTAATGTAATTTTCAAAATTGGCTTTCCACTTCTCGATTGTTTCTTTACTTTCACGGCCAATAAAAAATTCAGGGAAATCAATATTTGCCTTCTGGTATGCATGTCTTGTTTCATGAAGAGATGCTACGAATATCTCTGCATAATTTGCAGTTTCTAACCATTCTTCATTAAATACCACTGCATAATAATTATCAATAAACATTGAGTTAACATCTTTATGTGGGAAAAAGTCCCCTGATTTAAAAAACACCTCAATATCACTTAATCCAAGTAATGTTGAGGCGTAATCTACCATCTTGATTGCTATCGTCTTGTTGTCCATATTATCCCCCACAAATCTCACGTTATTTTCATTATACACTTTTAGCGGTTTAAATATAACCCTTTTTTAGTTGAAAAAATTGCATAAAAAAATAACCACAAACGCAAGTTAAGCGCTCGTGGTTATTATTTTAGTTATGATTGAGTTGTTCTTGAATGATTTTTTCTGCTTCAGATAGTGTGTCTTTACCTGCCATTTTGTTACTGAAGGAAACGTAATCTTCTATAATTGCTTCAATACGTCCCTGGTGCGTTTCTACAAAGTCTACCGCTTTATCTACACTACCTGTGACGTTGCTTAACCATTCACCTAGACGTGATATAACGTTCAGCTTCTTTTGCTCACCAGATAAATAGGTTTGCCCTTTAGCTTTGGCGATTACATTCTTTTCTTCAACGATCATAATAAACTCTTTGATCGCTTTTTGAACAGCGTCGTCAAACAGAATATCTGTGGCTTTATTCGCAATGTTTCCAATCGTATTGGCCGTTAGATTAAAATCACGCTTTACTTCCATAATGACCTCATTGAGATCTTTTTCTTTACTGTATTTTGATATACCATAAAGCAATAACATAAATACGAGTAAACAAACAAGTACTATTTCAAGAATTGTCATTTTTTGGTTTATCTCCCATCTTTTTATATAAGTTGACATGTGAATCTTCAAGCCTAGAAACACGATGTTCAAGCACGTTAATATCTTTTTTTATTGTCTTGATATCTTGAGAATGGAGTTCTAAGAGGTTTAACATCTTGATGTTTTGCTTCTCAATTTTATGAAGATTAGTAATTATCTCATCATTCCCATTCTTGTTTTTACGTTCTTGGCGGTTGAACTGTTTAATAGTTGTAAGAACTACTATAACCATTGTTACGACCCAATAGATGATATTATCTAATCTAATCACTGTTTCGTAGTCCATGTTTAACCTCCAGTTGCTCTTGATATGCTTTAATGTAATCTAGCTGCTCTTTGATTAAATGTTTATACGCTAGTCCAACAGATGCTTGCCAATTCTTCTTGTAGTTCATGTAATAGCTTTTCCAGGGTTCTTTGCACTCTAATGTGAAGACACCTGTTTCATCGTAATTATCTAATTGTCCACGTATCCTCAAAATATGATAAAGCCTTTTTGCCGGTTCATCGGTTACTTGATATCTAATCTCATGAAACTCAATAAATGCCTTTAGAAATGCCGGTAGTATCTTATTGAAATCAACCGATTTATAGCATTCATACTCTTGTTTGTAGTTAGGATTGAGATAAATCAACCTAGAGTCGATGCCGATAACCTCGTCCATATGAGCCCTGTTATATAATGGAACGTGTGGACTCAATCTTTGCTTTTCTAGATAATAATCCTCACCGTAGACAAAGAAATCTACATTTTCAACTTCCATATGCATGTAGCCAAAGAAGCCTTTTAGCATCACAGATACATCATAATCACTGTTATCATCATCTGCGCCATACACATGGGCTCCGCATAAATACATAAACATGATTTCTTTATCCGGATACATGTTTCTTATGATATTAACGAGATATTCTTTCTTGCTTTCTGTCATACTCAGTCCTCACTTTCACTTCCTTCATCTTCTTCAACAACCGGCGGATTAAGGATTGCGTCCATTTCGATAAAGCAGTCTTCTGCATCTTCAAAACCGACGACATTATCGACAAGCCAATCATAGGCTGCTTGAGTAACGTCAGTCTGTGAGAATAGATTAAAATCTTGCTTAGGGACTTCAATATCGACTTCTTCTAATGGAATACGGTTTTTCGATCTAGCCTCTTTAGACAAATAAGAAGCAACACAGATTGTGATTGTTTTCGTTTTGCAATTAAGATTTATTGCAGTAATGCGGTGGTATTCAACAGGAACACCAAAACTCGAGTCTAATGATTTAATAAGTGCCATAATGTTACCTACCTTCTTCTTATTCTATAAATGCTGATCGCAAACGATCGTGTCCCTGAAGTAAATCCAGAGTTTACTCTTAACGCGCCGAATGTGCCGTTGAAACTATGTGCGAAATCTGCATAAGTGATTCCAGTATTGCTTTGACCGGTGGCTGAGCAAACACTATAGCCTTTTGAAATCCACTGTTGCGTTATGTTTACACTATTATGCAAGGTTGCTGATAACTCAAAATCAATAACCTTGGTTGTGCCACTTGATGCGGTCACAGTCCCAGAATACCCATCAAATACCGTAAAGGATGCTGTGTTACGTGTGTTCGCCTTTGATACGCCAGCGTAACTATCATTAGTGTTTATATTGATGTATGAACCTAGGTTATTTGTTGTCCCTGATACTCGGTAGTTAATTAATGTATTACCCACATGCGAGGTAGTTGTTGAGCAAAGAACATGAACCTTATAAATGTAATCGCGATCAAAAGCGTAATTTAAAGTATGTGCGCTAACACCTCCTTGATAGTAATAAACCAACTCCGTCTCTCCACCAATTTTTACAACACTTGAAGCGCTTCTTGCGTATAAGGCGTTATTGTTATAGTCAAACCCTAACTCACCAATATAGCTCAAGTTTGAGGTTGTAGGGGTTGATGTTCCTCGCCTAACTCTTATTGTGGCCATTAGTAAGTTCCACCATCAATAATTGAACTTGGTTGTAAAACCTTATCAGTATCAATCCCTAAACGGTAATAAATTCGATTTGGTGTATACGTTGTATCAACCTCTGTAAACAACTTAAGTCCTGCAGGGATAACTGCACTGTTATATGCATCTAGGCTCGAGATATATGAAACACCGCCTGCGCCGGCAATACGACTATTTATCACACCAGCAATAATGTCACGTTGATCCTGTGTTAAGTGAAGATTACTAGATACATGGGTGTTATACGTGCCTGTTGCAACACCACCAAGTTCAGATAATGAAATCGTAACTGTCCCCGTTTTACCGTTTACACTTTGGACAGAGTCTGTTGGGGTAAGTAATTCTTGCCAGTTCGCAAGGGTACTAAACCCATTAGTCTTTAAAATGAACGACTTGTTTAAGTCTGTTCTTACTGCGATATCACCTTCTTGAGCGGTTGACAATGCAAGCATCGCTGATTGCGTCGCAACCACAAAGGTATTGGTAATTGCGATTTTAGGGATAATCGTATCGACAAGTTTACCGCTGCTATCAAGAATCGGAATGTTGCCTGATCCTGTACCGGTGTTTCTTGTTGCTGCTGTTCCAAGGTTTAATGCATTAATCTTAGTATCAATTTGACCATTAACTTTTGTGACTGATGGAAATGCTACATAGTCTGCTGCAGCTAATGGGTTTACTGAGGTACCCGTTTTGTTTGCTTTTGCAATGTATAAATGCTCACCGCCAATATCAACGAGTGGTTCACCCACTCTAACTGAGCCGCTCGTTCCTGTTAAAGGACCTGTACCTGCTGTGGTACGTCTTTTTATTTGAATCGTTGCCATATGAATGCTCCTTCTTTATCTATATAGAAATAATGCTGTGACGTTATGTGTCGTGTTGCTCAATGAAATGGTGACGTTATTGTTTTCATAACTTAAAACCATCGTATAACTCGATGACCCATAATCGTATCTTACAAAGGTATTAGACCCAACATTGATGAACAGCATGGCACCTGGTACCACCACACTTGTTCCTGAGTTAACCATGGCCACTACTAATGCACTGTCAATATCTTGAGAGCCATTTACGGTAAACCTAAATATACCATTAGAAATTTTCGATAATGATTTACGCTCATACCTTAGGGCATTAAATATCTCGGTTCGCTGTTCAAACGCCTGGACCTTCGCTGAATTTATCATCATACGTGAGTAACTATTTAAAGTAACTGATGTCGTTGTTTTCGAGTAAGCACAAAGTGCAAACTCATACGTTCCATTGGTATTTAGCAGATTGTTTCTTATTAGCGTTGGATAACTTCCAGATTGTTCCTTCGTATAAATGCTCACTTCATTTGAACTTGTGTTTACACCAAGAACGACTAATCCCATGCGCGATGCATTTGGTGTGACACTTACTGAAGTGCCTGGTTCAATGTATATTAACCTTCCATAAATAACCACATAGCCGTCAGTAAATGTGATTGTGTTATTTGCAAGCGTAAAGCCCACACTAGACTTCAGTCCGTTTAAAATCCCTATCTCGTTTGAAAATAAAAAATGATGCAAATCTGCATCAACCTTAGCGGTAACATTCGCACCATCAAAAGTAATTTTTTGTACACCCATTAAAACTCACCTCCATCTAAATTTATAATATTTGCCTGACTGATGTGCACATTGCCAGTATTGGTTTTTACACTTTTGTTAAGCAACTTAATCTTGTCCGTTAACCGAATTCGATACTCACCAAGTGTAACTGCCACCTTGTTTAATGAACCTTCATACCTTAAGGCTGTCACTATCGAGTCATAGGTTTTGCTTTCTGTAATAAACTCAACAAAGTCACCAAGGTTAAATGTGACAAGTTTACTGCTTTTCTTGATCACAAAGCTTATATGATGATCAAGCTTGGAAGATATCATTTCATTTCGTGCTTTAATACTCAGTGATTCAGTTTCGTTATCAGAGTACATATATGCTTTCGCGTTGACATTACGATATCTATTGGGATGATTTACTTCTTCTGTAATCGAACCGTCAGTAAGTAAAAAGTATGGACGAGCACTTGTGTTTATTTCATTATCTGACTGCGGGTAAAACACGACTTTATTTGTCATTTGGGCTTCACTGTCATTAATGACTAAGTCGGTAATCTCTGTGATACTGCTTTTAATTTTTAATCCTCTTGTAATCTCAACGATACGAAGTTTGATGCCTGTGACTCTACCACGTAAAAAGACCACTTCAAATAAGACACTTACACCATAGGATTTGGTTATAAGTTCTATGACATCTGAGATGGCCATAATTTTATCTTCATCAAAATAGAGTGTTCCTTGTACACTGGATTCATTAATCACCGTTAGATAGTTTAGGTTCTGATTTGGATCACTTGATTGAATAAAGTGATCCTTTATCAAGTCTTCTAGATATTGCGCGACATCACCTGTAAAGTTACTCACAAGTACATCAAGATTGAACATCTCTTTGAAATCTATTGTATGTACGATTGTATGATGCTTATCTTCAAGTTCAATTGACTCGATAACACCAATATAGAAGTAACTAAACCCCTTGATGACTACGACATCACCTAGTTTAATATTTAGCTTTGTTTTGTTTACTTTAAACGTTGATTTTTGTCTTATCACCAAATCCATATTGATATCAAAATCAGAGTCCACTAAGCCATAGTCTTTATACATTAACGTGTTTCTTTCAAAAAATAGTAACTCCATGTTAATGCCCTGTAAAAACTTCAGTCAAAATGACTCTACATAATGTTGACTCTGAAACACCTGGTTTAAATTCAATTTCAAATAACCCAGGATCAACCTTCAGAAAATTATCTTTTGTAAAATCTTGCTCTTGATAAATGTTTCTTGTTAGTCCATTTTCTGTCATTTCTATAACTTGTTGCATGGGGTTTGGATCCACAGTGATTTCACAGAATTCACTTTCTACGTTGAGTTTCATGGATGTAACAATCTTACTGTTTTGATAAATATTAATCTCAGGATTAGTGACTGCACCACTTATCTCAACACGAATAAAAGCTTTATAATTTCCGCTATTATTGAGTGTTGTTTTCCCCTCAAATGTTACTGAATAGTTATGCGGATAAGTGTGTGGATAAATCTTACCTTGCGTGTTTTCTTCTAAGTCAATCAACAATGTTGATTTCCTTAACCATGGAGAGAGTTTATCGAATGTGACTAAACTTTGAAGTGTCCCTGCAATCAACTCTTTTTTATCTATTGATTCAATCTCAATGTAACAATATTTGGTGCCATTTGCGAAATAGTGTAGTTCTAATGATTGACTTCCTTTTAAGTAATCAAGTAAGTTAGTATACCCTTTATAGCCATTTAAGAAGGTTAGCCTTGCAGTAACTTTCGTTAATGGATGTTCTTTATCAACACTAAAATAGTAGTTCCCATACTTTAAGTAACTTATGTCATGGCTAAACCCTAAACCATCGAGTTCGCTGATTAACACTTGTGTCGTGTAATCAAACATAAAGGAGACACCTTTCTCATTAAGCAGATAAAGTTTTCTTATCATAAGTAGCTGCCTCCTAATGCTTTGTTTATAGATTCAATATCAAAGGTTGGTGAGGTTGTGTTAACGGTGACGTGGTTGGTTGTGGCACTACTTGAGTTTGCGTTTGAGGTATTATGGTTTATCTGTTCTTTTTTAAGGTTGCCTTGACTTGAAAAGAGGCCTCCAACTTTACCAAAAAAACCACCTACAGCGTTTGCAGCGTCCTTTAGTCCATCACCAACCTTATTTGCAAAGTTAGTAACACCACTAAAATTAACGCCTAACACTTCGGATATTTTGCCCATTGTCCCAGTTACAAAACCACTCATGTTTTCTGATACATTACCAATGAAATCCTTAGCACCACCTAATGCACCATTTATCCCTTCTGCAATAGATGATACTGTTCCGGTTACGCCTTCAATAGCTGAACCAACAAAACCACTAATACCCTCTGTTAAGTTTGAGGTAAATCCAGATAAATTATCAAGTACACCACCAGTAAGATCACCAAATGATCCACCGACATCTTTCATTTTTGAAGTGAGCCCACCGACCCAACCAAACAACGTCTCTATGAGCCCAAGTATCTTCTCGATTAACCATAAAATAGGTTCAAGTGCTTTTTGAATGAGTTTAAGTGCTGGAACCAGTATGGCTTGGAGAATATTTCCTACAAGCTGAATAAGCGGTGCTAAGGTTTGAAAGAGTGATGCCCATAGTTCTATTTGCATGAGCAATGGCTCTAAGATAATGTTTATTAGCGGCATCAATAAGTCGATTAGCATCATGATTAAATCAATCACAATGTCAAATATAGGTTTTAATGCATCCATGAGTATCATCACAATATCCATAATAGGTTCTAACAATTGCATAAATGCTTCAGCGAGTCGCATGAGGGTTGCTCTAAACGCTTCATTAGATAGTAATGCCATGGCCACAATTGCAGCCAGCGCACCAATACCAAGAGTTGCAAAGTTAATCCCTGCACCAGCAAAAAAGCCGCTGACGCCGAGTGCTTTAAAGGCTATTGTTGCTGTTTTTATAATGGGGCCGAATTTACCAATAATAGATAAAACAGGTCCAGCTGCAGCAGCTAGACCGACTAAGGTTAACACTATCTTTTTGGTTGTTCCATCTAGATTTTGCCAAGCTTCTATCCATCCTTTTAATGTAGGGATAACACCATCTCGCACGGATTCAATAAGCTTATTAAGCGTTGGCATGACAGTCATGGCGAGATCAATCATTAAACTTGAGAATGCTTGTTTCGTTCTATCTAAGGCATCTGTGAACTCACCAGCTATTTCTGCTTGTTCGTTTGTGACAATCCCCAGTCTTCTAGCTTCTTCACGTAAATCCTTAATAGTATCTTTTTCACTTGATAAAACCGGGATAAGTTCCGTTCCGATTTTTTCACCAAAGAACTTATTAGCAACGCCTACTCTTAAACTGGCATCTTCTACACCCGCCAAGGCTTCTCTTATAACTTCAAATGCCTCATCAGTGTTTTTACCTTTTAAGTCGTCAACTGTAAGCCCAATTTGCGCTAAGCTATCCGCAACTTTATCACCATTACCAGTAGCGATTTCACCAAGGATACCGTTGACTTTTATAAACGCCTTATTTAGGCTTTCTGTGGAACTTCCCATGATTTTGGCAGTGTGGTTCCATTCTTGTAAGTTCTCAGCACTAAGCCCGAGTTTTGTAGCGGTGTCGCCAATGGTGTCGGCAGTGTACGCCGACTTTACTGCAAGGGCACTTAATGCAGTCACAGCACCCAAAACAGGTGCAGTTATGCTTTTAGTTAAGGTTCCACCAAGTTTAGCTAAGTTATCAAACTTTGCGTTACCTAACTCTTTAATTTTTGATTGTGTCCTTGTTAACTCGTTATTCAGTCTTGCGATTTCTGTTTCAGTATACGATGCGCTACGTTTAAGTTTGTTATACTCACTTTCACTCATCGCACCTATCTTAACGGCTTCTTTTGCTTGTTCTAGCTGTGCGTTTTGATTAACTAGCTTCTTCTTTGTATCTTCTAATACGCCATTAAGTTTTGATTGCTTATCCTTCCAGAGGTCCAAGTTACCAGAATCGTATCTTAGGTTTTTGTTAATGGCGTTTAAGTCTTTTTGTTGTTCCTTAAGATTTGAATTAATGTCCTTTAGATCTTGGTCTAAATCCTTACCATCAAGGCCAAGTTTTATATTTATACCTTTGATTGTTTCTGCCATGTTGTGCCTCCTACGTTTAACATGGGGGTTGTCCAACCCGCGCTCCACGGCTATAATGAAAAAGAGGTGAATATATATGAACGATTACGAATTTAATTTTAATGGTGTGTTATTAAATAAAGGATTTTGGATCTATTGTTATAAAATAACAACAAGAGAAAATCAGCTGTTCTACTACATCGGTAGAACAGGTGACAATAAAGAATTTCAAGTCGGTAGTCCTCTAAAGAGACTGTTTGCGCATTTTGGTGACAATAAAAATAGCAATGCGCTTAAGACAAATATGATTAAAAACGACCTATCCCTTGAAGATTGTGATTATCATTTTTATGCATTCGGTCCATACTTTGGTTTTCCTAATACTAAAGAAGAACACATACATTCACGAGACTATGTATCTACAATTGAAAAACTTCTCGCTGAGAAGTTGAAAGAATCTGGTTTTAATGTTTTAGGTACACATCAAATGAGAAATCCGTTTAAGATGGATAACATTTTTAACGAGATTAATAGAATATTTGCGAAAATAACCTAAAAGAAAAACAAACTGTCTGTAACGGCAGTTTGTTTTTCTTTAAAAAATTAGTTTACTTTAATTTAATTCTAACTTAATAAGGTTGCGAAAAACCTCAGTTGCATCTGAAAAAATTATAAATGCATACGTTCTTTTTTTATTTATTTTCAAATGGATAAACTGGTTAATCCATAAAAAGGCACAAACTAATCTTATTCAAAATCCTTATCATCAATTGAAAGATAGTCAATATAAATATCCATATCGTTTTCTGCATAAAAGACTTCAAATTTCTCTTCACTTTTTAGGTTAAGATTCAACTTGTATGGTGGCTTTGCAGTTTTATCAATTCCTAAGAAGTCTAGGAAATTGAGATAATCTTGCTTATTTTTAACTTGTTTTTTTTCATCTGTATGTTCAGTCTTAAATGATAAAACCAGAAAGAGAGCAGTACCGGAATTATTTCTTTTTGCCTCTGCAATTGTCCCAGCTAAACCTGTAAATAGTTGATATCTAAGATTCAAAAAATCTCCCCATTTTTCTTTATTTAATCTACTGCTGTTGGTACTCGAAAAAATGAAGAACAAGCTGCAAATTCTATCAATAAATTTACTGCATGGATTATCTAGTTTAGCGCTTAATGCTTTTAAATATTGAACTGAGTTGAGCGCAGAAAATTCCTCATTAACTTTAGCCTCAATGCATAATGTCATGCCTTCATTATCAATTAACAAATCATTGCTACATAAATCATGATCCCTTGAACCACTTAGAGCCTCATCAAATTTTGTCAATTTTTCAATAAAAATCTTACTGTCATTTTTAAAGTTTGCATTAAAGTTCTCTAGTAAGTAACTAGTAAAATCCTTTTTAAATAAATCAGTATGAACATATCGGCTTAATGATTTCGCACTTTTATGATCTTTCCAATCTTTCTCCTTGAACTTCAAAAAATGCATTTCTAAATCTTCAAAACTACTTGCATAATTGTTTAGGTCTCTAAAATATACCTTCATTCTTATCCCACCCCTTGTCATTATGTAAAAATTATAGCATTAAAGAAAAAATCTATCAATATCTACTTGTGAACCATACCTAACATCTGATTTAGAGAATGTTTCTACTTCAAGTTCTATCAGTTCAAAGTAGGTCTCTAAATCAATGTACTTGGAATCCTCAATCGATAGATTAAGGTGAGCCAGATTAAAGATCACAGATGATGTTACACTTACTTTTGAACTGGCTCTATTTGAACTGTGGGGAAGTTTTACTGTCTCCTAATGTCCCAAGCATTAAAGTGATTGTGGAAGTAAGTGCTTCTAACTCATCATGATTAGTTAAGACACTAAAATCGAGTGCCATTAAGAATTCGTCATACGTGTTTTTACTAAATGGTCGGTGTAAAATGTAGATAATCTTAAAAATCGTTCCGATGATTAACGAGAAATCTTCTTCTTGGCCACTCTTAACTGTTTCTAGTTTTTTAATATCTGAAAACAGCTCACTGCCAAACACATTTTTATATTCAATAATGGTAAATAAGGAGGAATGAAGTTTGACTTCATTACCTCCTAATTTTATGACTTTTTCCATATTACGTTCCTACCGTTAAATTTGGAATAACCGGTGTACTAGTTAAAAAACTTTGATAGTTATCATTCACTGGATAACTAATCGTTCTCATGATTAGGTCGTTTCCACTTTCGATCGGACGTGCAGTAATATTGAGAGTGATTGCGTTTGCTTCAATCGAGTCAGCTTTCGTTTTACTTCCATCTGCAATTGGTGTTGCTGTACACAAGAAATACCATATACGTCGTGCATGGATATCACCTTGTATTTCATAACCCAATGCAAAAGTTTTTGTCTCATTATTGATGACTTCGACTAAATTACCATGGGCATCTGTTTTAAAACCAAAGACATCCTTTTTAAACGCATCATCAATTTCTGAGAACTTAAGTGTTACAGTGGTACCTGCATTTCCAATGAGTGTTGCGATAACCTTATCATCCGCATACACTTGTGTGGATCCACCGATTGCTTCCGTTGTTATTTCTTGTGCACCAATCAGTCTTTTTGGTTGAGAAAATGTCCACGCATTACCTTCACCGACTGTTGCCATACTGTAATGAACATTCGTTAAACCAAATGTTACTATATTGCTCATACGTTTACCTCCTGTTTGATTTCATAGTTTCTTGTAATGCTGCCTTCAGGACTTACAAACTCAGAAAGCAGTGTATAACGATAATCATTATCCGTAAGCTTTTTTTCAAGTTTCTCTTCAATATCTAAATCTTTGCTTTCAGTCACAAGTGTCACTTGAAAGGTAATGCTTCTTAATAATGATTGGTTGTCTCCATAAAAAATGGTGTTTCTATAAAGCTCTTGATAAACAATAAAAGGTACTTTATCACTAGGGTTTTTCACTGAGTTGTTTGTTCCATAAAACACATCACACTCAGTGATTTCTTTTAATGCGTTATAAAGTTTTTTAATGACTTTTTTCATGATGTGCCTCGCTCAATTATCTTTTTTATTTCATCTAGCATTTCTGGTGTGAACCTATCAAAAGCAGGTCTCATAAACGCACGTGCAGGGATAAACTTGCCGTTTCTATGTTTAAACCCAAACTCGATAAAATGAATCATGCGTCCTTTTGTTTTAGAGTAAATAACAACCGTCTTATTAATACCTTCACCTAACGTTGCTGTTGTGAACGTATCAGCCATGGCATTTCTTCTACCACTTCGAGGTGCGTTTTTAATCACATAATCAAGCACCTTTGTTGCTGTTTTATCAAGTAATGACTCAAGTTCTTTTTTTACCTCATTTGAGTATTCATTAATGATATCCATAATTTCATTTGATAGCTTATCCAGTGTGGCCAATGAGATCGCCTTCTTTAATCTTTGTCTCTACAAGGTACAGTTCGATGAACTGACCTTTAAGGTATGTTCTTTCGATTTTATAGACAACATCACCAATCATTGCATGCTTGCTACCATCATATAAAATGCTTTGAACTTTAAGTGCCAGATCGACTTTCGTGTTTAAACTTTTACTTTCATAAAACTCTAAAGAGGTCACTGAGAAATTAATCCCGATGACCTCTTTAGAGTTCGTTATTACAAGCTGTTTTTGCCCAATACCATCACTTACATAGTTTGTTTGGAGTAATCGCAACCGTGTGTTTGGTGAGTTAGGAAACACTGACTATACCGCCTTTCGATAATATCAGTTGTCTTAGCAACATCTCAAAAGCCTTAGGTAGCTCTTTGACACTCCCGTCGTTCTTGAAGCCATAAAACGTCTTGCAATAAATGACAACCAGAGTTTCGACAGTCTTATTACTTTCATTGACTAATGATGGATCTACTCCAGTGCTAATGATTAGTTCTTTGCATGCCTCTATATAAGCATTTAACTCGCTATCAGCATATTGCTCACCAATCGGAATCAACAATGCTTTCTTGACCGTTTCTAACAACACCAAAATCACTCCTTATCTACGCAGCTTTTTTCTTAATTCTTAAAAATCCGTTATAACCGACAACGTTACCACCTGTAAACACTGAAGCTTTATAACAGATAATGCCGTCTTTAAATTTGTAATCCGTTGATTTACCAATCTCAACTGGCGAGAACACTGGGACTTCATAGTTTTGAAGTGCACCATAAGCCATACAGTAATCGCCATCTGCTGTATTAGTATCCGCTAAAGCTTTACAATTTGAGTTGATAATATAAGGGATACCATCAATGGTTTGATTAATGTAATCAATGGAGTGTACTTTGCGACCTTCATTCGTTTTAAGGCCTGCAAAAGCACGTAAGTCATTTTTGTTTAGGATTAAGACTGCGCCACCTTCAATATCCTCATCGCCACCATAAGCAAAAATGATATCATCAAGTGTGCTATCAGTAATTGTTGTAATCTCTAAAGGCGATGCATCAGCTAAAGCAAGTGCGTTTTCACTAAAGATACCGGTAAATGTGTTAGATGAACCTTGACCATGAAGGATTTGCTGTGAGATTTTCTTTTTAAGTGAAATGTTGATATTTCTTAGGACTTCTGCTTGATACGGTAAATCCGGAAGTTTCTCAAGTTCTTCAGTGATTTCAGTGTACGCAGTGATTTTCGTTTTGGTGACCGTTACATAGCCAAATTCAGGCTCGGTTTCACTGTAAGGTTTTCCTTCTTCTGTAAGTCCTGCAACACCATTAGACTTAACAAACGATTTCTTGTATGTTTCACCGCCTGTAAGATTAACCACTTTAACTTTGTCAACAAGGCTTGAAACTTGTGCATAAGGATATGGTGCAATTGCTTTAGCCGTATGTTCTGGAAGCAATACTTCAGCACTTGATACTTGAATAACGCGACTTTCTTTAAGACTTTTACCACGAAGCTCTAACATTTCTTTTGCTTCAGTTGATTTTGTTTCAATGATGACTGGGTTAAACTCGACTTTTGACGCAAGACTCATTTTTCTTTCGATGACCATGCGTTCTTCTTGAAGGGTATCACTTTCTTTTTCAAACGCATCTAAAGTCTCTAGACTTGTTTCTTTTTCTACAAGATTTCTGATTTCTTTAAGACGTAGTTCAATCTCTTTTTTTCTTTTCTCTAAATTCATCTGATTTAGCTCCTTTAATAGTGTGTTTTTATTTTGATTTTTCGTTTAACCACATCGATTTGCTCTTGCGTTTTAACCAACTCCATGGCCTTTAGTTCTAACTCCATAGACTCTAAAGATCGTGCATAGATACTCGTTTGATCATAAGCCGGTGTATCCACGACCGACACATCATACAAACGATTAATCTTTGTGATTTTTCTTTTAGGGATTTTTCCTTCATAATTCCACTCTTGCTCATCAACCGTAAACGCAAAGCTCATCTTATCAAGCAATCCACTTCTAACCATTTTATAGATGTCTTGATTGGTATTGGTGTCTAAGAGTTCAGCTCTTACTTTAAGACCGATTTCGTCAATCGACAGTTGTAATGAGTTGTTTTTCGTTCTTGCGATAATTAAAAAATTATCCATGTGGTTATACTTCATGGGTACGTCTTTGATAACTGATTCAGTTAATGCACGTGCGTCAACTTCTTCAATGAAACCATAGTCTTCATCACCGATTAGCGTTTCTTGATTAAAAACGATGGCATAACCTTCTAAGGTCATGACACCGTCTTCTGCTTCTTGAAAGTTAACTTCTGCTAGTCTTGTTTCTTTAAGTTTAGCCATGTCTTGTTTCCACCTTTAGTTTGACATTGGATTTTTCATATTCATACTCAAGTTCACTGTCTTTATAAAAGAGCTGTGACATTTTGTTTTCTTTGCAGAACTCATCGATTGCTTTACACTTTTGCTTTTGCTCATTTAAACTAACTTTTAGAGCTTCAGGATTTACTTTTCCATTAATCGTTACTTTCATTTTTCTTTGGCTCCTCTCCTATTTGATAGATATTCGCTTTATCAGCGTCAACATAATTTAATGACTGCAAGCGTTTATGACCATTCTCAACCGGCTCTAATCCTAGTAATGCTCGCGACTCATTTAGTGACATAATGCCTAGTCCCATCAGTTTTTCAATGGCGGTTACTTTTGTGTTCCAGGATGCATACTGAAGACGTTCACTATAAAAGATAATTTCTTCGCCTTTTGAGAGCTCATTATCAGTAAGTAAGCCCAAAGAAAAAGCCTCGCTAAGTTGAATAGCTAAAGGCTCAATCGTGGACTCATAAAATGAGTTGAACTCATCTTCTGTATATTTGTTTGTGAAAATAGGTACTGAAACACCAAAGTAATCAAGTATCTTAGACTGTAAAAACTCTAAGGTGTTTTTATCGATAAGTTTAGGATCAACTTGGATCGGAATGTAATCTGCCTTTAAATCAACAGGGACGATAGAACTACCTTTTTGATTTATAGCATCGTTTAAGGCTTCATCAAAGGCATCTTTTTGTCTTGATTTATCTTTATCCGACAACATACCATTCATTTTGAGTAACCCTTTTATCTGAAGCGAACTCTTGATAGCGTTATCGATACCTTGAAGGACATTATCATTTATCTTGATAGTTTTGAGTAACGCCTCATGATCACCGCTGGATCCACTACCACCGAAGATGTCATTTGAACCATAAAAGCGTTTTAAATGAATCACATTCTCATAAGGCAATGTGAAGTCGCGGTCATCTTCAAACGTAAACTTTAAGTAAGTGCTATTTAAACTGTCAAGAATCGGCTCAACAATGATTGGCCGCAAAGGATAGAGCGCTTTTAATTCATGTGTACGCTTATCAAACATCGGGTAAATAAAAACATTGTCGTTTTTCAACAACAATGTCACAGTTTTATAGATGAATTGATACGGTGTCATGAGCGGATTTGGTTTGTGTTTCAAGAGAAAGGCGATCGTGCCTTTCTTCTCTGTGATCGTATTATCAGCAGCGTTTTTAATGTATCTTGGTTTTAACTTAGCGCACTGACTGGCAACTCTATCGATGCAGATTTTTACCACATCGCTTTTTGATATGTTTGAACCGAATGGTATAAACATACTGTTTGAGCTGCTGGATAGTGTAAATAAATCTGTGGATCCTGTTTTTTTCTTTCTAGTAAAAATGCCCACTGTTCACCTTCTTTCTAAAGAAAAAAGTCTTGTAGAGTTCGATCTACAGACTTTAGATTAATTTAATTATGATTTAGTCCAAATTCTCTTGATAGCAAGACGTCTTTCCAATGAGACTCACGCTCATATATATATAAATCACTGGTATTCAAATTACTAATCTCTAATATTGAAAACTGGAAGTTGTGGGCATATAACAAGCCTTTAACTTCAATAACATCTTTTAAACCTTTATTTCCCCCATGTCCGTTTTTAACATAATCTACCCAGCGATTCCATATAGCTTCATCTCCCGAAGCACTACCAACATAATGCTTTCCAGTTTTCGAGTCAACAATTAAGTATATGCCTTTTGCTTTAGACAAGGTAGCCTTCCAAGACGAAATATCCTGTTCAACAATAGTTTTCAGTACTTCATAACTAACTTTCACATTATCGAAACCAGGAAAGTCTCTAATGGTATGTTTAAATTCTTCAAGTTTAAGCACTTCTATTGGTAAATGCTCATCACTTTTCTTTAAGATTGTTTCTAGGTTAGGATAGGATTGTCGAAAAGCTTTATCATATTTGAAATATAACCTCCCAATCAAGTCTGTTTGGACATCTATAAGTTTTGTAGCATACTTGTATTCATTGCTATTATTATCAGATGTTGGCGTTCCCAAAACCTCGTAAACACCAGCAAACATCCAAACAGATTTTGAACTATAAATTAATGAAATGATATACTTTCTTTTAAAGTTAGGTCGAGTTTGAATTTCTTGGTATTCCTTAAACTTGCCTAGCAAGTATTCATCCATTGGATTATGTTTTTTACCTATCGCAAAATGAACTTTATAGCTCTTAATGTCAGAATCTCTTATACCCAGTATATTAGTTAATGAAATCATAATTAGTCACCCCTTCAAAACGATAATTCAATTATAACATGTTTTCATAATCAATTTTATATCGATTTAAAACTGCATAAGCAATGATAAGAGCGACTGTTCCATCAATTCGTTTATACTTACTTCCTAGTTTAGAGGGTTGAATGTTCCCATTTAAATCCACCTTAGCCTGAGTGTTTGATAAACACCACTTTAAGATAGGATTATTATTGTAATTTATGATGTTGTTTTTTAAATCTGCTTCTAGCTGTTTCATTGGTTCTGACAAGGTGTAAATCCCTTGTCTAATTTTTTCCATGTTGAATCCTGATTCTTCCATTTCTTTAACCCAATAAGCAGAGTTCCAAGGATCATATCCTATCCATAGTGGCCTTATACCATACTCCCTAATCATTTTAAGGAACCACTTTGTGACTAATGAAAAATCGTTCTGACTCCCATTGGTTAATGTAATAAAGCCTTTTTTAACCCAAATATCATAAGGTACATTATCTTCTTCAATGCGCTTGTTTAAGACTTCTTGTGGCATAAAAAAATGCGGAATAACAAACTTACGGCCTGTATCTTTATCCTGTATCAATAATACTGCGGCTGTTAAGTCAGTGGTTGAGGATAAATCCACACCACCAATCGCGTATGAGTCTCTTAAATCATCAAGTTTATACAATGTTTCATTGTTAAGTTCTTCAAATGTTAACCATGAACCTTGGTCAACTTGCTTTATATTGTAGTCTTTACACAGCATCGTTACTCTTGTTGATAGGTCATTCATGGATTTATTCATTAAATCATCCAGGTAAGATTCTAGTTTAACCGTACCTAGACTTGGATTACTCTTTTGCCTTGTTGCTGGATCGTCATAAATTTCCCGTATTGAGTCTTGTGTATAAAGCCAAGGAAGCACACGCTCGTCTTTAATTTCTTTCTTAATCATTCGTCTAGAGTAATCGAGTTTGTTATCTAAAAAACCACCAACGGTTGTCCCTTCGGTGGTTATGATAAATATAAGTGGTTCTTTTTTTGTTGATTGGCTCTGCTTGATTGCATCATAAACTTTTGAGTCAGTCATTTCATGTACTTCATCGATACAACCTACTTCTATATTGTATCCGTCTTTATTTCTACTTTGAGCTGATAGTTTCTTTATTTTGTTTTTGGTTTTAGGTGAGTAGATAAAGAAGATGTTTTTCTTGCTTCTTTTCTCGTTTGAAAGTGACTTGGATTGCTCGCGCATATTATTAATTTCCTCAAACAGGATGTTCGCTTGTTCTGTAGTATTTGAAGCACATACAATATCAACACCGCCCTGTGAAAGAAAGAATTCTGCTAAATCTATTCCTGCAATAAACGTCGTCTTTCCATTTTTACGAGCAATAAGTAGAATAACTTCATTAAATCTTCTTAAACCGGTATCTGCCATTTTAAAACCATAAGCCGCTTGAAGGATTGCTTTTTCCCATAGCTCCAAGATAAATGGCATACCGTTGAATGGACTCTTTGTGTGTTTACAAAATGTTTCAATGAAGTCGATGCGCAAACTACCAGGTTTCTCATCAAATGTATATCTGGGATTATCCAGATCAGCTATGAGATCATTAAGCACACTTTTAAGCTCCTGGCCAACAAGTATCTCACCAGCTTTTATTTTTTGGTAATACTCTAACAGATAATTCATTAATCTATGGCTCGCTTAATAAATGCATCAAACTCGTCGTCATCATCATCGACGGTTTTCGCTAATATAGAGTTAAGCGTCTTAATGACAGTGCCATAAGAGTTCACAAGCTTGGTGTAATATTTAGCAGCTTCGGTTTGCCTTTGTGCACCCTTAGAGGATATTTGTACTGCACCATGTTTTAAAATCTGGCTTTGTAATTTTTCGAGTTCAACTTTCATAAAAGCAGCTTGTTGAATGAGGTTATCAACAAGCTTGCTTTTATTTTCTTCTATAGAACTGAACAGATTTTTTAAGCAATTATACTCGTTTTCTATGGACTTGTTATGTATCATCATTAACCCGCCCAATAACCTTGTATGTATCAACCTCTGGAATCACCGCTAAACTTCCCCAAGTTCCATGTAACTGGTTTTTTGAATCTATAAACTCAATAATGCCTTCTCTATCGTTATAGTGTTCATCATCTTTCATATAAACAATTTTAATTCTATCTCCAACTTTAGTCAATAAAGCACCTTCTTTCTTAGTACTATATATCACTTATCATGCTTAAATTAGCAAGTAAAAAAGCCACAAATTAGTGACTTTTCTAGTATTGTATATTTGCTTTACCCAATACATTAACAAGAAATGCTTGTTTCTCTAGAAACGAATTTGATGCGATGCTTTGATTATAAAAATCAGATACGTATACACCTCTGTTAATACTTTTAAAAAGTAACCTTAACACATTTTTTTGATCATCTTCCAATTTTGAAATAAAGCTTATAATATCATTGTAATTTAAGTGTAAGATCTGAAACGAAAGTCTAGATATTAAGCTTACTACAACATCTGATAACTGTACGAAAAGTTCTGATTTTGAGTTTACAAATTGACAGTTTAATTTTTTCTCATACTCACTATCCCATTCCTTTAGCTGCTCTTTAACGTCGCTAACCTCATCAAAAACGTGTTTTGCATTAGGAAACCTTACTGGTCTGTCTATGTATATACTTGCATAAGCTGAAAATAGAACATGTGGCTCATTGTCATGTAGAAAAACCAACTCTGGTTCAGACATCGCTGATTTAATCATTTGTCTTAAAAGTTCTTTAGGAAAATCATGTACATCAAAATTATCATACTTGACTTTGCTCATGTACGCATTATATATCTCGGTTAAGAAATCAACCCTTTTTTCTTTTGAAATATTAGGATAATCAAAGTTGAAAAACAACTCAAAGAACTCATTTATATTTGGTTTTATTACTTGATATAATTCATCTTTCATTTGACGATTAAACAAGTAGGTTTCTTTAGCATTAGGAAGGGAGTCAATTATATCAGATATACCAAAATATAAATAATCCAAAATAGTAAAATGGATTGCAATTTCATTTTGATCAATCCATTTCATGAGCGTTAAAAGCCTATTGGATGCAAGGATTTTTGCTAAATCTGAATTACCTCTAGAAAAATATGAAAACTTAAACTCTTTCATATTTTTTTGTGGCTTTAATTTATCAATTAGTTCTCTAGTGTTATTTTCAGATTTTTTTATATGGATTCCACCAAGTACAAAAAAACTTTGTTTACTTAAATCATTGTTTGCGCCATTTGAATTTATCTTTAACTTATGAAATATATTTGTTTCATCATAGTAAAAAACACCACTTACATCTGGTTTATAACCAAAAGAATCTTTTAAAAACTTAATTTGCTCATCTAGTGAAGTAATAATCTCACACCCTTTTTTCGGATTTCCAAAATAAACGCTTCCCGTATTTTAATGGTCCCCTCGTGCGGTACCCCAGCAATAGTTTTAACTGAACATCCGGGGGGTGATTAGTTAATTTCCTTTAAGTCATCCATATTATATTTCTTTGTTGAATCCCAATTTACGTTTTTCAATGTTATTGAAACCCTATTTTTTTCAACTACATTATCTTTCTTAAAAATATCTTTTCTTATTCGGGTTAACGCTTCTTCGTTAAATAATGTCTCTATTGAATCGATTGAATTAAAGTTAGACAGTTCACTAAGTACTATTTCTTGTTTCTCATAATCAAAGTAAACCCATACTAAAACATCAGGCCTAGAACTAATATTTATTGTAGTTGTTCCAGCTGCTGAAGAAGTTGCCTTAATTTCATAATAAACAGGTAACCCGTCTGTAATTTTCATAGCATCAAATCTTTTTTCACCATCGTTTGAAGCATCTAGTTCTAATAGGTATTTTACAATTGATTCTGAGATTAATCCTGGAGTTACAACATTTTTATCTTCCTTAAAGAGTTCTTTATGGAGTTCGGATAATTGGGTTAAAGCTTTTAAATATTGACAATACTCAGACATATTTAGATTCATATTTACACCTCCAAAGTTATGATACATGAATGCATCATATTGCTATATCATTCTATCACTTTGCTAAATTAGAATAAGTAGTTAACCTTAAATTTTAGTTTAATACAGTCATATATACCATTAAGTTCAACAATTATTTTTTTATACTCTGACACAATCTCTATTAACTGATCTATGTAATCTGCATTGCTTCCTATTTTTTCGAGTATCATTTCTCTCGTAAGCTCTGTTTCTCCATTAACTTCATTTATTACAGTAAATATATCAAGGTATTTATCAGTCAGGATGTAGTCTGCATCCTCAAAACCACTTTTTCTAGCAGATATAAATGCTGCACGTATTCGATTTGAATATTTTCTTATGCTTTTTTCCAGAAGTATAACTCTATTTCTTATTTCATCATCATCTAAGCTTATCAAGACTTTGTGAATTCTTGGATCAAATGAAAAACTACCATGCTGAACCATTAGAAAAGCTTCTTCGTAATCTATGTATCTATCAAACGGGTTTGACTTATGAAATTCTTTGCTTAGTTCATAGTGCATTTCTAAATACTCTTTTTTAAGGTAATTTAGGGACTCCACCTTATTGCTTATAGAGACTACAATAATAGGTGAAGTTAGTGCTATCAATAAAGCTAAAAAGTTAAGAACAACAATTGTATCAAAATCATCATAGTTTAATCTATTTACTATGAATAATACGATGGCTATAGATACAACATAAAAAAACAATATAATCGCGACTATTTTTTTTAAATCAATTCCATTTTTACTATTTTTCATCTGCTTCACCTCTTAGTTTAAATTATAGCAAATACCACCGCTATAAACTAGGCTAATTTGAGTTTATTAGGTTCCCATCGGAATCAAACTGTTGTTTCTTGTTGAACCTCATATGCTCTTTGTTGTGACAAGTCTTACAAAGCAACTCCAAGTTTTCTTGGTTTAAGCTAATATTATAGTCTTTGACATTACCTGGTGTTAAACGAATGATGTGATGAACTTCCTCACCTATTGCACCACATCGTTCACACTTGCCGTCTGTGCTGTTCACTTTAATTGTTCTTGCAAGATACCAAGCATTAGATTTATAAAAATTATGTATTACCTTCGGCTTCTTCATACGCTCGCTCTAACTCCTGAACTTTTCCATCTACCTGTTCCCATGGAATGTTTAGATCGTTTCTACCCATATGGCCATAACTCGCTAAGGACTGATACTTAAATAAACCTTCATTAAGTTTCAGTTCTTTTCTAATGTTTGCAGGTTTAAAGTTAAACACCTTTTTAACTAAGGTAAGAATTTCACTGTCAGGTATGATTCCAGTTCCAAAGGTATCAAGGCTAATTGAAACAGGATCTGCTATTCCTATGGAGTAAGAGACACCAATTTCGCACTTACCGGCCAAATCTGCCGCTACAACGGCTTTTGCTACGTACCTAGCGTAATAAGCCGCACTGCGGTCTACTTTGCTTGAGTCCTTGCCAGAAAAGGCACCACCGCCATGCTTAGAATAACCGCCATAAGTATCAACGATTATCTTACGACCAGTTAACCCAGCGTCCGCAAATGAACCACCAATTTCAAATTTACCGGTTGGATTAATCAGTACGTTTGTCTCCATAATGTTAATGCCTAGGATTGGTTCTAATACTTCTTTGTACAAGACTCGTTTTACTAATCCGATACAAGCATCTGGTTTCGTTTGAGTTGAGATTACAATGGTATCTACTTTAATGGGCCTATCAAAATCATCGTATACAACAGATACTTGACACTTACCATCAGGACCTAACAAGTCACCATAGCGAAGCTCACGCAAGCTATCGATACGTTTAGAAATTTCATGCGCAAGATGAATCGGTATTGGCATAAGGTTTTCAGACTCATCACATGCAAAGCCATACATCATGCCTTGGTCACCAGCACCCTGATCTTCTTTATCAACACCTAGAGCGATGTCCGGAGATTGTACTGATATGTTTTCTAGCACTCGATAGATCTCTTGATAACCGATTTGCTTCATCACTTCTTTGGCAATCTTAGAGTAGCTTACGACAGCTGTTGTAGTTACTTCCCCAAAGATCACTATAAGATCATCTTTGATAGCTGTTTCAACTGCAACTCTTGCCTTTCTATCTTGTGCTAAGATAGCATCTAAAATAGCGTCACTTATTTGGTCACAGACTTTATCAGGATGACCTTTGAACACCGACTCACTTGATATAATTTTCATGTAAAATCACTCACTTTCTAAAATACGAAAAAAGGAGCCTATCAATAGCTCCTTCAATTCATGGGTTTATTTCTTTAAGTATGCTGCGTATCGTGCGTAATGATAACCTTCGCTTTGAACGAGAATGCCAAAGTCATGGTCTTCACTTGTTACCAATATGCAGTGGTGCGTTTTATTCGCATGATACATTAAATCGATGTTTTCTTTAATGAACTCATAGTCTTTTAGTGGATCTTCTACAAACTCATCAAACTCATCAACACTTAGTGTAATTGTCTTTTCGATTACATATGCATCTTGAGGAATCAACTCTTCCTCAGTCGGTTTAAACACAAACATTGCTTTCATCTTTTACCCCACCTTCCATGCTGTATAGACTGAGCGATACGTGCAGTCCCATGTATCGAGTATGACACCATCAACACATGCTGCAATATGGCCAGCCATTTTCAAAATGTATTTACCTTTAGGGTGGATCTGTGTAAATCCAGACCCTTTAAGTCTTGGTTCACCTTTAACTGGTTTAAAAATCAGTCGAGGATAACCTTCAAAATATTTATATAAAAACTTTGTGTCTTTATAGCTAGAAAATCCAAGCTCTCGCTTCTTTTGGTTTAACTCGCGTCTACATTCCATGTAGTCTGTATTAGTTGCTGTTGCTATTGCCCTCACAACACAATCAGTTGTTTTAATTCCTTTAGGATGCGCATTGTATTCTTTAAACATGTTTAGCCCACCCTTCATTAAACCATTTAACAAGCTCTCTTGATGAGTTGCTTTTAAACACAGGTTTTTGGAATCCATCCAGTCTTTCATAAACAGTGTAACGTTCTTCATTCCACACACAGTTGATTTGGATAACAAAGAGGTTGTTTCCACTTTCTAAGTCTGCAATTCTAAAATCGTCATACAGTGGTCCACCGAGCGGGCAGTTATTCTTGAACCATACATAGCTCGTTTCAAGGTCAACTTTTCCACCTGATTTAATCTGTTTGATAATGTTTCCTATGACCTTTGTTTTGTTAGCTAAGCTTGTGTCTTTACAAAACCAATCGTACCAACCGGCCTTGATTTGTGTCGTGACATCTTTGCTTTCAAACTCTTTTGCATTAAATCGGTTAATCCATTCTGTTAGCTTCATGTTTTCCATTTAAGTTATCTCCTTTGCCTTTTTGGTTACTACCATATATCACTCTAAAGGCAACTAATAGCAAGCTAATTCGACACTATAGTGAGTTATTTTCAAACAGCTCAAGCTGACTGAGTGGATACTTCTTTCCATCACGAAGTAAGAAGCAATTCTCGTTGCTTTCTTTATGTCTTATATAGCGTTTTACAATGACATCAATAAAACGTTCATCAAGTTCCATGAGGGCTGACTTACGATCAAGTTGATCAGAGGCGATCATTGTGGATCCAGAGCCACCAAACAAATCTAGAATAAGCTCACCACGTCTTGAAGAGTTAGCAATGGCTTTCCCAACTAGCTCTAAAGGTTTCATCGTTGGATGTTCCCCGTTCTTAGATGGCTTGTTGTACTCCCAGATGGTGTCTTGAGTTCTATCATCGATAAAGTAATGCGCTGCGCCTTCTTTCCACCCATATAGAATGGGTTCATGGCGCCAGTGATAGTCTTGTCGACCAAGCACTAATGCATTCTTAACCCAAATTAAACACTCAGCGAGTTTAAAACCTGCGTTTTTAAACGCGACTCTAAAGTTAATCCCTTCTGTATCTGCATGGCAAACATAGATTGCACCACCAGGTTTGATATTTTCAAACATATTCGTGAAAGCACTATATAAAAATTGGAAGAACGAGTCGTCTTCCATTTTGTCATTTTTAATTTTTCCAGCGGTTCCTTCATAATCGACATTATAAGGTGGATCGGTAAAGATCATATCAGCCTTCTGCTGATCAAGTAACTTTGCGACATCTTCTGCCTTTGTGGAATCACCACACATTAACCTGTGATTTCCTAATAGATAAATGTCTCCTGGTTGTGAGAATGGTACTTCAGGAACTTCCTCTTCAAAGTCATCATCAATACTACCTTCTGGAAGGGCCGCCTCTAATTCTTCAAAACCAAACTGAAGCATATCCATGTCAATATTAAGCAGTTCACTCTCTAACATCTCAAAGTCCCACGTTGCAAGCTCACTGGTCTTGTTATCTGCCAACCTAAAGGCTTTTATCTGGTCTTCGCTTAAATCATCCGCAATAATACAAGGAACCTCTGTAAGGCCGATTTTTTGGGCAGCTTTGAGCCTTGTATGGCCTGCTACAATCACATGATCGTGTGTGATCACTATCGGTACTTTAAATCCGAACTCTTTTATACTTGATGCAACAGCATCAACTGCTGTGTCATTATGCCTTGGATTTTTCTGATACGGATTCAGTTGTGTTACTTTGATCATCACGATTTTCATTGGACCATGTCTCCTGTGCGTTTTCTAGTTTTTCTAAACGATACTCAAAATCCTCATATCTTGGATGATACTCCTTACCAAACTTCTTGGTTAATAAATAAACAATAGAGTTATAGTCTGGCGCAACCTTCTTCTTAGTTTTAACGATTTTCTTTTTCGTTCCAGCTTTACTTTCCTCTATAGTTGTTTGTATTTCCTCAAACTCATAACCGGTCGCTTTTAAGAATAAAGCGTCGATTAATTTATACTTTAGATCATCATTGCCAAAAAGAAACGCTTGGTTCAATCTTGGGTGTGTTTTTTTGAGTTTTATCAAAGTGCGCTCAGAGACCCCTAAAACACGGCAAATTTCGGCCTGACTGACTCTCTTACTAGTAAGTTCCTGTATCGTTTTGAGTTTATCTTCCAAAACGTCGTCTCTAAGCCATTCTTGATATGTATCTAACAACTTTGGCATGCCATTTTCAACTCCTAAACCTTCATTTTTTTGCCAAAAACTGAAGTTATTTACTAGTTGAGCACTACATGTATTTTTGCAAAAGAAAAAGGATCCAAAAATCAGACCCTTTTACTCCTAGGTTTCAGCGTTTAATGCCTAAATTAAGCGGTAAAATCATTTTTTAAGTGAATACGCTTGAAAGCCAGTACTCCATCGTACTTTTAGTCTACTTAAAAAGTCAATTTTTGTCTACCTGCACTAAGCACGATTTAAGCCCTATATAGCCGCTTTGGCTGTATCACTTAATATATACTTGGCAATACTTGCTTAATAATTGGCGCTATCAAGTTATTAGTTGAAATCGGAATAATCAATAAATATTTGAGATTTAGAATTCACTAAAACAATTGAGTAGTTACTATTTGTTGTTTCATTTCAAGAAACTATAACAACTTTCCAACTAATTTAACTTTTTCTTTTTTTAGTTTCAATTTCAATAAAACTAGATTTTTAATTTTATTATGCCATAGTTTTATTTTTAAAAAATACGTACTCTTTATTTTTATTATTGAGCTTCTAATATACAAAAAAAGAGTCAATGACTCTTTTTACGTTTATAGTTATTTTAGCTTACATAATCAAAAATTTGAAGCTTATTTGTTAATCAATTATAGATAATTTCTAAAAACATTATCAGCTTTACTTATCAACTTATTAATAATGAAATCATTTGATTCGTTAGCCTTAATATCTTCATATAATTCTTCTAACCTCATTCGATCAATCACGTTAATATCATCTAACTTAAGGACTTCAGCTTTATTTATATCGCCTGGTTCAAATTTATCTAAACCATTCCCATATTCTCTTTTGTTTCTATATAGAATCTCTTGTCCAATTGGAGTGAGCAAATACAAAAACAATATGTTTGTTAAACTAGATTTTTCTTTATTTAAATAAATGCCATGAAAAGTTGTCAAGTTTTTAGTTTCAGTTAAGTTACGAATAACCTTTAACTTGTCTCTACTAAAAACATTTATCCAGATAGGTGCTGGATTACGATTTTCTATTTTATACCACGGAGAACGCTTTTTTGTCAAATATTTTAAATTAGATCCTTTATCTTCACCATACTTAATGTATTCATCAACATACTTAGTTTTTACTAACGTCCCATCAAATAAATAAACGTTTTTATCCAGATTCTTAAGTGACTTAAAAGTGTTAGGAGAAAAAATACATCCTTTAACATCTTGTGACTTAGTTATACATGGAATCATGCTATCTTTACTTAAAGTGTGAACATTTAATTTAGATTTACTGAAAACAAAAAAATCATTATCTCCAGTCGCAATACCTCTCTTCGCCTTAGCATAATCAGAAAAAACTGTTGTATTATACTCCAATATTTCTTCACTATTGAACTTAATAAGCCATTTATCTTTAGGATCAAGCTCATCTAAAACTAGGTGTTTACCGTTTTCTAATACTAAGTTCAGATTAAAGTCGCATTTTTCTAACTCCTCTAGACTATTAACGACTGAAAAACTTACTTCATTAACATTACTTTTATCAATGAGAATTATACAAACAGTTGTAGTCGCTTCTGAAAATACCTTAACACTATGAGAAAACAATATAATTCCCTTTAAACTTTTACTCTTTAATAAGTTTCTTTTAATAATTTCTCCGTAACCTGCATTCATAAATTCAGCAGGTACAATATAAGCCATTCTTCCATTATCATTTAGTTGATATAATGATTTTAATAAAAAAAGTGAATACTGGTTTGTATAACCAGTAATTTTTGAATCAATAATTTTGCGAAAACTATCAAATACTGGCTCTCTATCTTCTAGCGCTTGAAACTTGTTATAAGGTGGATTACATACAATACCATCGTATTTATCAACCCAATCATTTCTCAAATAATCCTTTATGTGTAGTGTATAATTTATATTATTTTTTTCTTTAAAATGTTGTATTATCTCTGAATCTATTTCATAACCAAATTTTTCGATATTATCAGAAACATTTGCTAAAAAAATTCCATTTCCTACTGCTGGATCAAGTATTTTTTTTGGATTCTTTTCTAACACCCACTTAGTCATTGAGGAAGCTAATTCGTATGGTGTGAAAAACTGCGAGTATTTTTTTATCTTGGTTCTTCCAAACTTTTTAATATAAACACTTTCATCGTGCATCTACTATTCATCTCCAATCACAACTTTCATAAGTTCTTTGTTTATTTCACCTTTACTTGGCTCAAACGTTACATAAAACAAAAGTCTACCTTTATCTAACTTCTTATACATACTAGTGTGTTTAGGCATTGTTATATTATCAATAATCTTATGACATTTCCTAGTATTGATCTTAATTGTTGTTTTATTTTGATTCTTAGCATCACCACTTTCAATAGAGTAATATTCATTTTTCTCTTTGCCGTACTTTGATATTAACTCTAATATATCTAAAAAGCCAATAATAAATGCACAATCAAAAAAAATCTGGCAATAGTAATGTGGAACACCATATCTATTAATCCAGTTATAAACAACCTTTAAGTCTTCAACCTTAGGAGTTACACTCAAATAATCTCGTTTTTTTATTACAGTTAAAACAGATTTAAACTTCCTTATAAGTCTTGATAACTCAACCAAATCTCTTGATGATTTCCATGATACTGCTCGAAAGGTTAAGTCATAAATGGAATCTAAACTAAAATTTACTAACTGATCATAAATTGCTTCATTTTTTTCTTTAAGTAAATCTCCATATCTATCAATTATATTTTTTCTAATATCTAATAAAATAGTCGATGAATGTTGTTGCTTTTGTTCTTGTTTTATTTCATAAATATTATATAAAAATGAACTAGACCTTACTTCTAGTCCCATCACTGCTTTAGGTACGATTTTTTCTAGCTTATTTTCATCAAAATTACTAATATTGTAATCCCAACACTCCTGATAGTCTTCTATTTTAAATATCAAAAGATCTGGTTTTTTTCCTATAGTATCCAGTTCTTGTTGGTATCCATTATAAAAATCCTTGAATCCTGGATCTCCTGCTACAGAATCATTATCTAAACCATATCTAACTGCGACATATTCATTAAATGTATCATTAAAGGTTTTCTGAAAAGTTAATTCTGCCCAGTCCCCTTGATTTTTATTTGTTAAAAATTCGGAAAATGCTTGAGTTGGAGCAGTTCCCTTTATCCTATCAATACTGAGGTCAATCAAATCATTGTCACAAGAATTGATTAAACTTAAAACTTGTTCAATATATATATTATTTTTCATTAATGACACTCCTGTTAGTTTCTTTTACTTAACACTTTTTCAAACTCGATTAAGAATGTATGTCTAGATCTTTTAATAGCCTTTTCATTAAACCTATAATATGTGGATTGCATATAAGAAGTTTTATTTGGTGTTACATATATATCTGCAATCCAATCTATTGGCATAACTACAATATTTTTCAGACTAATACTGTTCGATTCAAAAAACTTTAAATGAAATGTCACCACAAATAAACATGAGTTTTCTTTGTCATTTAAAAATCTAATCAACTTATTTGATCGAGTAATTCCGTCTTTATTTGGTTTTCCAGATATATTTGCAAATTTCAGCTTAATAAAGACATCTACATGATCCTCAAACTGTATCTCTAAATCATATGGTTGTTTTGCATCCTTAGAATAATTCAACTTGAAAATCTCCAGTTTGTCCTTAGAAAAAACGAGATTTTGAATGATAACCTCTTTTAAAAGGAATGAAAAGCCTTTTGCAGTTGATATGTTCCCTAGTCCTAACGGCAAATGACTCATTGTTAAAATTGGAATGTTTGGTATTACTTTAACCAAATCATCAAATAGTTTACTAACTCTATCTTTTCTTATACTTATTTCTTCAACTGTAAGTTTCAAAGCTTACTCCACCTTATCTCTTTTCCTTTTACGTTTTTCATCAGCAATTATAAGTTCTTGTACAAGAAGTTGTAAAAACTCAGAATTAGTTCTTTTTATAGCTACATCTAGGTTTTTATATTTAGATGATTGTAAGTTTCCGTTATTACTAGGATTAACATATACATCAGGGATCCAGGATACTGGCATGACGATTGCTCTCTCAACATCAATTGTCATATCTTTTTTAAAATCAATAATAAAAGTTGCAACAAACAAACTTTCAACATGGTTTTTGTAATATTCAATTAGTTTAGGTGCCTTTGATATGTCATCTTTGTTAGTTCTGCCACCTTTTACTGATGACTTAATATTCACATAACATTTAGTTTCTTCATCTAAATAAACAATAAAGTCAAATACTCCTACTTCAGATGTAGCTGGAATAACTTTATGAAATCCGTACTTCTTTGCATCTTTTTCTAAATTTTGACTAATAATTTCTTCAAGGATTCTCCAAACAGTCCTTCCTTTTTTTGCTTTTCTCCAACCATATGGCATTAGTATGTTTGATGCAATCGGAACATCGCCTAAGTTATCTGCTAGTGCTTGAAACCCTAACTCTAATTTATGTCTTTCTTTAGCAATCTTCTCCACCATTTAAATTCCTCCAATCAATTGTATACATTTTATTCTACAATATGTTCTATTAAAAAGATAGAGGCCGGATAAAGGTCGTGTACGAATTTAAGATTGTTTATGAAATACTTAATTCTTTGAAACTGGAATAACACTTAACTTAAAAATTTTCATTATGTTGTTTAGATGTTGATAATACATAGACTTTGAGATTCCTATAATTACACATATCTCAGATGATTTTATATTGGTTTCTATAAGATAGAATAATAGATTTTTTTCATTTTTTTTTAATTTATCACTTAAATTTTTGTATTCTGACGTTATTGTATGGAATTTTTTAAGTTTTTCATCATAATAACTAATTTTATAGATTGCTGATAACAAACTTCTTTCTTGTGAGTTTCCATATGTTTTTACTCCGATACTATCGTATGTTACTGCATGATATCCGTCGAGTTGTGACTCAAAATACGCAATCTTCGCTTTAATTTCTGGAATGCGTCTATATGCTCTTCTTACATCATCAATCCATTTTTTGAATAAGGTCTTTGAACATGTCTTCAATGGATAGCTTTCCCCTTTCGTTTCGTTTCTTTAAGTCTTCAAGGTTTTTGTGAAGTGATGTCTTTATGTAATTATACGGATCATCAATTGGCTCTTGAGTGTGTCTAAAATATTTTATAAGATAGTTTACTCCACTAAGTGCTGCATCGTAACCAAACATCTCTATCACTTCTTCTAGCATTTCATTGTATTTTAAAATAAAGCCTTCATTTGTTTCTAAATTGTTTTTAAAAATAAGATTTGTAAGAAAATGCGTTTTGGGTTCCCCATAAACGCTTTTATCTAATTTATCTTCTTTATCTTTTTTTCTTTTACTTTTACTTTTACTTTGTGTACCTAAATTTGTGAAATCATCGTTTTTCGGGCGATTTTCTTCAATTTCAGGCGGTTTTTCTTCATTTTTTGGCATGCTTAAAAGGACCCCGTTTTTTAGTTTCAGTTGCTGGTCAAGCAACCAATACTTGTCTGTATCGATATTATGCCGCTTTTGGGTAGACATAATAAACTGTTCCTGGATTGATTTCGAAGTGATAACCCCCTGCAACATAAGGTCTTGATGTATCAAGCTCTGCTTAGCGCATCCAAGAATCATATCGTAAACGCGTTGAAACTTAATCCACTTGGGTCCAATTCTTCGATGAATAGCTAATGTTAGCTCATCTAGGCTCATTTCTATGTAATAACCATTCTTATAGACAAGTACTAAGATATGGATATACACCATGACGCCAATGGGTCCAAAGCGATAGTGCAACGCCTCCAGTTTCGGATCCTCAAAAACATTCACATCCAATGGGAAATACTCTAATCCCTGGTTTCTTTTACGTGGCATGTTTTTGTCCTCTCATATAAAGCATACTGACACTGCATCACTCATAGTGTTTATGATTTCTTATGCAGTGTCAGTTTACTAATGAATATTTGATTTTTTCTCAATAAATCTTTGTAGCTCTGTTTCTGTTACGCGCCAACTATTACCGACTTTAAATGCTTTGATTTCTTTTTTCTTGATGTATTTGTGTAATGTGAAGCGCGAGACGTTTAACATTTTAATAAGATCGTTAATGGTATAATAGTTTTCCTTCTGCTTTAACACGAGCTTTTACCTCGTGTTCTTTGATAATACGTTCGATAAACGCTATTCCACTTTTGTATACAAATGTTCTTGTACATACGATTGTTTGACCTCCACACGTTGTATGTGATTCTATTTTTCTAAAAAACTTTCTATCACAAAACTCTTGGTAGGGGTGATTGGCTTCGTTAATAACATGTCTCAGCCTTAATATCCTAAATAGTTCGACAAGCTGAATCCCTTTGTACTTTATAACCAAATGCACTAACTCAAAATCAACGCAATTCGCTGTTCCTAGTAATCTATTTATATAGTCAATTTTCTTTTGATCGAGTCTTCGGTTAGTTTCAAGTACGTTGTTTCTAATTTTTAAATCCTGATACTCATCTAGAAACTTGATAACGACATCTGGATCTTTAAAATCATCAATGGCATATTCACCATACTTTAACAATTCTGGTAATATGCTTCTATAGATCCAATCGTTAATCAGTTCTGCTTCTGGTTTTTTTGAACTGAACAGACATTTACTTAAGTGTTCAGCACTTATAAATAGTTGACCTTTTCTTGCGTTGGTAGGATCAACATTAACGGTTTTGATATCTGATGATGGAATCTTAGATCGAATTTCATTAACATTTTTAATATCGAGTATGTTTCCTAAGTCTTTTAAGCAAAAATAGGGCTTTTCTTCTATTAACGTTGTTTTAATAACACCATACTGAGCATTCACAAATTCCTTAATCATTTCTTATCCTCTCATGTCTAATGTGAATTTTTAGTCTTTACCAGATAAGAGCGTCGAAATCAATTGTTCAAAGTTCTTTTTCTTCTTATTAATTGAGTTCAAATAGCGCTGTGTCACTGTTGGAGACGTATGCCTAAGCAAGTGCTGCGTATCTTCGATGTTAGCTCCTAATTCAAACGATAAAGTTGCAGCTGTGTGGCGCAAACTATGTGCTGTGAAATTGGAATGATCTATGCCGATCTTTCTTAATTCTTCCTTCACAATTACACTAATATTATCCGCCTTCATTCGTTGGCCACGATCCCTTCTATGATTAATGAAAAGTGGCTTGTATTCGTCAGAACGAGCAATTAAATATTGTTGGATTACTTCATAAACTTCTGTCCCCAACTTCACATAGGAGTCTTTATCATCATGTCCCTTTCCCCTTATATACAATACGTAAGTGTCATTTAACATAACAATATCTTGAACATCGGCTCGTTCTATCTCTATCGTTCTTAATCCTGTTGTAATAAGTAAGTAAATCACTGCATAATTTCTTAACTTAAAAATATTGACTTCTGACTCTGCTCGAGTTGCCTCGACTAATCGCTTAGAATTATCACTCGATAATGCTTCTTTTCTAAATGTACTTGCATCAATCTTCATTCCCTTTACATTTACGGCTATATCAGGTCCATAACCGTTCGCGTAAAACCATCGATAGAAATTTCGGATACACACAATTGTATTTTGTACGGTTGTAGATTTTAGCCCTCTATTAATAAGACTTTCGCGATAATTTATAACGTCTTTCCTAGTTGGTAGGTTAGGTAAATCGTTAATGTAATCAGCGAACTTATATAATATCCTTCTGTAGTTAGCTCTTGATATCGATTTAATATCTGCATATTCTAAGTAGGCATCCACTTTCTCTTTAAGCGATGTGTAATCCAATTTGTGTTTTAGTTAAGACTTATTAAGTTGCATTGAATGAGGTAATCTACCTCATTCTCTAGTAGGCGAGCTCGCTCATATTTAAGTACTTTTGCAATTCTTGCGAGCATCTCCACACTCATCCTTTTCCCACGTTGTCCATTCTCAATTTGATAATAGTAATCCAGCGACATATCTAGCGCGTCAGCAACAAAGGTTCTTGAATAACCTAATGATTCGCGTCTTTTTATTAAATACTCACGGTTTTTAAGAAAAAAACTACCTTGATTACTATTTAATGATTTGCTCTGACTCAAACCTATCCTCCTTATGTAATTTTCGACGGTGATTAGATTATATAATGTAATTAATTTCTAATAAATAACTTGGATATACTTTTTTCAAATAGCAACAAATCGTTTAATATTTCATCTGTTTTCTATACTCAAATAAGCGTTTTTACTGCCATAACGTTGCATTTTTTTATTGACTTGCAACTAGCTGTTGCGTATACTTTAATTAGAATTTCAGCGAAAGAGAGTGCTAAAACATGGAAAAACCTACCCAAAATGAAAATCACAACAAGTTATTTATTGGTGTTAATTTGAAAAAACTCAGAAAACAACATAAGTTGTCAACTGAAGATGTTGCTAAAATTATCGGAAAGTCTAGACAAGGTTACACTAATTATGAAACCGGAAACCGCGAAATAAATATTCATGATTTAATAACGTTGTCTGGTTATTACAACGTAACGATTGATGAAATTGTCGATAACCCTTACTCACTCAAAAAAGAATTATCTCTATCTTTTATGGCATTTAAAAAAGATCATGTTGCTTACCAAGAAACAACACCGATAGAGATATCCACTATCTTGGATGATGTTATCGTGGTTAAAGAAGATGATTTAACATTTAAATACTTCTGGAAAACGAACACCAATCAAAAAGGGCAAGCCATGCTCTTTGAATATCAAGGTAAGTTTTACATTTCAAAGGTATATTACGATTCAAAAGGGAATGGTTATTTCTATATAGATAATGAACCCTACTTTTTCACCAAAGCAAAAGCTGAATACATTTTATTCAAAGGCGTTTTAATGGCCACAATGGATAAACGCATGGAAATTCCATACTTTTTTTAATTCGTGCTTTATGCCGGTATCGCTTCGATTATGCTTTTGATATACTACTATCGGTAGGTTAGATATCGGTTTTGTAGGCAGACATTTAATATCCCCACATCCTTTTATCCTTTCAGCGTTAAAAGGGGTTGCTCTTGGGCAGCCCCTTTTTTCTTTTGCTTAAAGAAAGGTTATGTATGAATAAAGACGAACTAAAATTTGAAAAACAAAAAACTATACTTGATGCACTTTATAAAAACAACCTCATTGATAGTGATGAATGGCTAAGTGCACTTAGCGCATTATTGACAAAATATAACATACGAACTGCACTTGCATAAATAAATGCTTGGTTTTGGCTTGCTATTTATTGCTTTTTAAGTGATATATGGTGCTAAGCTGAATAGGAGGAAATGAAATGCAAAATAAAAAAGTAATTGTTATTGAGCCAAAATCACATAACTCTTCACGTGGTTCACACGGTTCAAAATATCAATCAAAAAAACGTGTATGTGCTTATGCTAGGGTTTCTACTGATTTTGAAGATCAACTAAATAGTTATAAGGCTCAAATTAATGAATACACTAAAAAAATCAACGATAATGAAGAATGGATCTTCCAAGGCATGTATGCAGACGAAGGCATATCAGGAACAAGTATCAAGAAAAGACCGCAGTTCATGCAAATGATTCAAGATGCTAAAGAAGGAAAAATTGATTTAATTCTAACAAAATCAATATCAAGATTTGCCAGAAACACCATTGACTGTATTTCTACGGTAAGAGAACTTAGAAGTTTAGGTGTAGAGGTTTATTTTGAAAAAGAAAACATTGCTTCTTCTGATACTAAAATTGACTTCATGTTATCTGTTTTCTCATCAATTGCCCAGGAAGAATCACGTAACATAAGCGAAAATATCAAATGGGGTTATCAACAACGATTCAAAGAAGGTATTGTTCATGTGAACACAAAAACCTTTCTTGGATTTGATAAGGATAAAAATGGAAAAATCACTATTAACCATGAAGAAGCCAAAACAGTGCGTACGATTTACGATATGTATTTAGCTGGATCATCGCAAAGAGAAATTGTGCACTTCCTCATGAAAAACAACTTTAAAAATGGGCGTGGGCTCGTCAAATGGACTGTCGCAAGTATACAGTCGATACTAACCAATGAAAAATACTGCGGCGATGCCATATTGCAAAAAAATGTCACCGTCGATTATCTCACGCACAAATCTGTTAAAAACAATGGTATAGCACCGAAATATCATATTATGAATAATCATGAACCCATTGTAACTAGAGAAGCATTCGAGCTTGTTCAAGAACTAAAGAAAAAACGTGGAAAGAAAAAGTCCTCTTCTACGTTTGGCAACCATTATCCATTAAGTGGTATCGTCTATTGTGGCTGTTGTGGACGCGTGATGCATCGACACTACTTCAACTATAACAAACCCAACCAAAGAGTTGTTCTGAGTTGCAAAAATACCATCAAGGAAAAAATCGAATGTGCAAACAAGCCAATTGATAACACTCATTTGGAGTTAGCAGCTAAAAAGTCTATTAAAGAACTTAACATGGAAGATTCTTCTTTAATTGATGAAACGTTAGCGTTACTTCAATCAAACTTCAGCATGAAGCATTTACATGAAGATATTATGAAAGTCCAAGCTAAGATTGCTGGCATAGAAGATGAGATTAGAGCGCTTATTGAAATGAATGTTGCCAACATCACAGATGGTAACGCTGATTTTTACAAAGAGATATATCAAAGAAAAAAAGAACTTCTATTACAAGAAAAAGCAACGCTTGAAACCATGCAGAACCAGTTTGCTGAAACACACCTAGAACAAGATAGACTCATGCAAATAAAAGAATTTTTAGAAAATGAAATGCCACTTAACAAAACAATACTCACAACTGCTTATAAAGCAATTATTGCACTAAGTCAAAATGAAGTCATCTTTATTATGAGTCCACAAAAAATAGCGAAAAAATATATCGAAACAAATTTATCTAGCTTGAAAATCACCGAACATTTATATGACGGTCAAGTTTACTCTAAAACTCGCCAAGCATACATCAACTATAAAGTCATAGAATTAGGAGGCCAAGCACATGCAAGTTAGAGAGATATTTGAAATTGAGCACTATGAAAAACAAAAAAAGAAGCGTAATGTTTGTGCCTATGCAAGGGTATCAACAACTAAGGATTTACAATATACATCCTATGAGTATCAAGTTAAAACCTACACTGAACTGATTACTGCGAATGAAAACTGGAACTTCATAGGTGTTTATGCGGACGAAGGCAAAAGTGGAACGAACATAACTTACCGTGATAACTTTCGATTAATGATTCAACTTGCAACCTCAGGGTTCATCGATTTAATCATTACTAAATCCATATCGCGCTTCGCAAGAAACGTCGTTGATTGTCTACGTGTTGTTCAAGAGCTTAAACGTCATAATGTAGAGGTCTATTTTGAAACAGACAACATATCATCGTTTGATCCAAAAATTGAGTTTGTTATCTCACTACTTGCGAGTATGGCTGAGGAAGAATCTAAAAATACCAGTGAAAATGTTAAATGGAATGTTCGTTCAAGGTTTGCCGAAGGAAAGTTTTACGCTGTAAGTAAACGAATCTTAGGCTATGACAATGCTGATGATGGTTCACTAATTATTAATGAAAATGAAGCAAAGATAGTTAAACATATTTTTAATGCTTATACGACAGGAACACCTGTTGCAGAAATATGCGACCAATTAAATCATGAGGGTATTAAGACTAAGTTTAGTAAAAAAGTTTGGGACTCTACTGCTGTTCTTGGAATACTTAAAAACGAGAAATATACAGGAAATGCATTGCTTCAAAAAACATTAAGGCCTGATTTTAGAAATAAGAACTTAATTACTAAAACGCATGATTTACCTATGTACTATGTTCAAAACTCTCATCAAGCAATCATTCCCATTGAGCAGTTCAAAGAGGCAGAAAAGATACGGTTAAAAAGAATTGAAAAATACCATTCATGCACCAACGAGGATGAACTTAAAGAAAAGTTTAATGTCAGGTCAGAGTATGCCGGCTTAATAACATGTGGAACTTGCGGTAAGACATACCGATTTAAACGTAACAATATAGGGACTCCTTATGAAAAAAGAATCCTTAAATGTGCTTCAAATAAAGGAAAGAAAACATGTGTCAATAACGATATATTTTGTGACACATTTGATGAGGTTTTAATGAATCAGATTAACTTAATTCTTAAGAACAAAAATGGCTTTATAAAAGCCCTCGAGCTCGCTTTTAATAAGCATCCATTGGTCATAGAAGCAAAAGAGAAACTAACCGAAACACAGGGCAAAATGATGGCCTTAAAAAGCAAATCAAATCACTATGTTGATTCCAATGATGAATATGACAATAAAATTTTAGAAGAACTGCGAGATCAAATCAATCTAATGAACAAGACAGTAATCGAAATCGAAAACTCACTAATTACTACGCTAAATGTAAAAAACAAAGTGAAAATCCTAAAGAATGTTATATCTGAGCTACCAGCCTTTGTAGAAAATGTAAACGAAGTTGATTATAACTTAATATTTAATGACATTGTCATTCATGAGAATAAAACCATTGATTTTAAGATACGTTTTGCTGATACAGAATCCAAAAAAAATGAAGTAATATTCTCAGGAAATGTTGAATACTTTATACGAAAAACAAAACACAAACTCAAGCATCGTATAGTGATTGTTTAAAGTTCAAATCCCCCTAAAAAACTACCCTAAAAACCATCAAATCCCCCCGGTACTAAAATAACAAAAAAAGGTGCGCTTCACTGAAAATGATACAAAAATCAGTGAAAATACACCTTTAAATCTCTTGAAAATAAGCATTTATTTCTTAAAATAAAAAAGTTTATCTATCATTAAACCGCTCAACAAAGCCATATAATAGGCTTTAGGCGTGATAAATAAACTCGGTATGATTATGATGGTGCGAACGGGGGGACTTGAACCCCCACGAGCTGTGCTCACATGGCCCTCAACCATGCGCGTATACCAATTCCGCCACGTTCGCGTGGTGGAGACTGAGGGATTTGAACCCACGACCCCTTGCACGTCAAGCAAGTGCTCTCCCACTGAGCTAAGCCTCCTATGAGACGAGTAGAATTATATCACTTTAAAACCTTTAAAGTCAAGAAAAACTACCTGTTTTTAGACAAGAAATTGATTTAATTTAATGTATTAGGATCAGATTCGAAATGACTTCTTATTTTTGATAACCATTTTATTTGAAATGCAATAATTGGCCCAATTGTAATCGCTAATAATACACTGCCATAATTTACTTGGCCAAACCCAATTGATGCCATAAACCCAAATATAATCGCTAATGTAATGGCTAAACTTTCAATAATGATTCTTGTTACTAAAAAACTGTTAATTCTTAGTAATTTCATCAGAACAAACGTGAACTCTTCAAAAATCATCGCCGGATATCTCGTGACATAGACTAAAGCTAAACCAAATGTTAAAACAAAAACACCGATAATGAATAATAGGGTTCTATAAAAAATATTAATCACGATAAAATTATCAAAAACAATAAGATCCCAAAAATCAATACTTATCGCAACACTAAAAATTGGCACTAAAATAAAAAAATACTTTAACTTTTTATTATATATAATTACTACAGCTAAAATAGTCCCATTTATAAGTGCACTTGCAGTCCCTATAGTTATTCCTAGTAGATGACTAAGATTATAGGTTGTTGTATCCCAAGGGCCAGCACCGAAGTTGCTTTTGATGACTAAAATGACGCCTAACCCAATAATTAAAAATCCTAAAAAATATAATGTAATGTTTATTGCTTTACTCATAGTTAACCCTCATATCTTTGCTTAGTTTATTATAGCCTATTAATGCATAAAAAAATTGACAATTTGTCAATTTTTTTATTTTAACAGTTCTGCAATACGTTTAGGAGGTAATATTTTACCTACTAACTTAACTTCACCATCTACTACTAGTGCTGGGGTTGCTAAAACACCGTAATCTGCAATAGCATTAATGTCTGTTACTTTTTCAATTGTTGCATCAATCCCTAAAATCTCTAATGCTTCTTTGGTATGTTTTTCAAGTAACCCACATTTCTTACAGCCTTTGCCTAATACTTTAATTTCCATTATTTTAACCTCCTATAATCATTCCTGCGATTAGTCCGACCACCGCAGAAAGTGTAATAACTAATATAAAAAACGTCGATGCTTTTTTAAGTCCTAGTACTTTCGATATAACAATCATGTTTGGTAAACTAAGCGATGGTCCTGCAAGCAGCAAGGCTACTGCTGGACCCTTGTGCATACCAAGCGTATGGATAAACATATTGACAATTGGTACTTCAGTTAATGTCGCAAAATACATGAATGCCCCAAACGTTCCTGCAAGTAAATTTGCTTGATACGTATTATTGCCCACTAAACTTACAACGAAATCTTCATTTAATAAACTGCCAATAACCCCAGCTAGAAATATCCCAATGATAAATAATGGAATAATTTTTTTAGCGAGTAAAAAGGTTTCTTTTCCCCAATTAAGTAGTTCATCTTTTTCAAAGAATAAAACCATTTGAATAATAAGTAAGCCCACAACGATTAAGGTCGGAATCCAGTGAATATACCAAAATATTAAGACAAGTAATAATGTAATGAAAAAGACGCTGTTTTGAATAAAGCTTCTAGATGAAGCATCTTTTTGATCAAACACTTTTTCATCCGCTGAAACAACTTCACTTTTTCTATATAAAACAAACATGATCAACCCGATAATAATTGATAAAATAATGGCTCCAATAATACGGCTTAATCCAATATCAAACCCAATTAATGTAAATGTCATCGTAATGGCTAATATATTAATGGCAGGGCCTGAAAATAAAAATGTAATGGCCGGCCCAAGTCCAGCCCCCTTTTTACGGATACTTGCAAACATTGGTAAGACAGAACATGAACACACTGTTAATATTGCGCCCGAGACTGCAGCGATAACATAAGCCATCCCTTTATGGGTTTTTGGTCCAAAATACTTAATGATTGCTCCTTGAGACATAAAAGCAACAATCGCGCCTGATAAACTAAAAGCAATGGTTAAAGAAATGAGGCGTTTAAGTATAAAATAATCTTTTAAAGCTATTAACCCATCTAATATTATATCCAGTATTATTTGCATCAATTATCACTTCCTTCATCTTTAAGGGTACAAGAAAATGGTCTTTGATTAATCAAATCAATACGTTTTCGATCTTCGTTTAAAACAGGATAGCTTAACAAATCCATTTCTAATAGGTTGATAATTTTATGAAGTGTTGTGTCATTTAAAACATGTGAATAGTAAATAAATTGATCTTTTCTTTCACTTTGAACATAGCCTAAGTCTTTTAACTTAGACAAATGTTTTGAGATTTTAGGTTGGGATTCGTTTAACAGTTCTACCAACTCACACACACAAAACGATTTGGCTTTTAATGCAAGTAATATTCTTAATCTTGTTTCATCAGATAGTAATTTAAATAAGGCAGATAAATTTTCCATAAGACACCTCATATTCTTTTATGCGTATATGCTTATATAAACATTATAGCATTATAAAAAAGTTAGTAAACCTTTTTTATAATTAAACATCGATTGTTTAATTATTATTAGTTTACTAACTTTTACTTATAAAATCGAGTCTGAACTTTTAACAAATGGTGCGTGACGTTTTTTGATCATCACTTCTTTAGATAAGGTCTTTAACATTAACAAATGGGTTGTGACCCCTAATCCTATAATCCCTAAAAGCATCGTTAGATAAAGATTATACATCATATAACTTGATAGACTTAATGTGGTCCAAAGTAAGATTATTGCACCGATTTTAGTCTTAATATCAATGGCTTTATAGGTAATGTAACTGTAAATGTAAATGCCGAATACTTTATGATGAATTAACCACTGATAAAGTCGGTCTGAACTTTTAGCGTAAAAATAGCCTGTTAATAGTAAAAATGGTGTGGTTGGTAGTAAGGGTAAAATAATGCCTATGGTTCCTAAAGTTAAAAATAAACTTCCTAAAAAAATAAATAGGATACGTTTGGATTTAGACATTAATTAATATCACTTAAAGGAATTTTTAATGCTTTTGCAACCCCTTCACCATAAGCTTTATCTGCTAAAAGACAGTTTTTAATATGTCTAATTTTGATAGATTTAGGAATATCTCCCATGTTTCTAGCTGTATTTTCAAATAGACGTGTTTGTTCTTCTTTACTCATAATATTAAAGAGTTTACCAGGTTGCGTGTAATAATCATCATCGTCATCTCTAAAATCATAATTATAAGCATCCCCAGATAGCTTTAATGGGGGTTCTTTTAGGTGTGGTGAATCTTCCCATTCACCTTCACTATTTGGCCAATAGCCAATGGTTTTACCGGCGTTATCATCTACACGCATGGTGCCATCTCTATGGTATGAGTTTACAAGACATTTAGGTGCGTTTACTGGAATTTGATTGTGATTGACACCTAAACGATAGCGTTGAGCATCCCCATAAGAAAATAATCTACCTTGTAACATTTTATCTGGTGAAAAACCGATACCAGGAACAATGCTTGCTGGATTAAAGGCGGCTTGTTCAACGTCTTTGAAATAGTTATCTGGATTCTTGTTTAACTCGAAATAACCTACTTCTATAAGAGGATATTCGTCTTTATACCAAACTTTTGTTAAGTCGAATGGATTGTATGGCATGGCATTCGCTTGTGCTTCAGTCATGACTTGAATATACATAGTCCATCTAGGGTAATCTTTATGATCGATGGCTAACAATAAATCGTTTTGGTGGGATTCTCGGTCTTTTCCAATAAGCGTTTCTGCTTCTTGATCAGTATAGTTTTTAATCCCTTGTTGGGTTTTTAAGTGAAACTTAACCCAAACGCGTTCGTTTTTATCATTAATCATACTATAAGCATGACTTCCGTAACCATTCATATGACGATACGATTTTGAGATTCCTCTATCACTCATTGTAATGGTGACTTGATGTAACGCCTCAGGTAATAACGTCCAAAAATCCCAGTTATTTTTTGCACTTCTTAAGTTAGTATATGGGTCTCTTTTAACCGCTCGATTTAAATCTGGAAAACGGTGTGGGTCTCTAATAAAAAATACTGGAGTGTTATTGCCTACTAAATCCCAATTACCTTCCTCGGTATAAAATTTCATCGCGAACCCACGAATATCTCTTTCTGCATCTGCAGCGCCTCTTTCACCTGCAACAGTTGAAAAACGGACAAACATTTCTGTTTTTTTCCCAATTTCCGAGAAAATTTTCGCTTTAGTATATTTAGTAATGTCATGAGTTACTGTAAAGTGTCCAAATGCGCCAGACCCTTTTGCATGCATACGGCGTTCAGGGATAACTTCTCTATCAAAATGCGCAAGTTTTTCTAAATACCAGACATCTTGTAATAACATGGGTCCTCTTGGCCCTGCAGTCATAGCGTTTTGGTTGTCATAAACCGGTGCACCAACCCCACTGGTTAACTTCTTCTTATCCTTTGACACAGTCATTCCTCCTAATTTAAAATATAAAAAACAGTTAAGTGCTTTCAAGTCTAATGTTAAGCATTTAACTGTTCCTTGTTACTATTAGTTTACTTAATTATCACGTCAATGTAAATGAGGACTTGTTATAGGTATAAATATTTTAATTAAGTCTTATTTAGTTCTAAGTGAAAATACACTCATCGTATCCGGGTCTACTTCACCGTATTTTATGAAGATGATAATCTCTTCAATAAACCCAATAATGTAAACAACAAGGATAAATGCAATAAGATACGTCGTGTTTGTAAAATAAGAAAATATGATTAATAAATATACGAGTACAGCATTAAGTTTAAACAAGAATGTATGCATTAAAATAGGCTTTTTAAGTAAAATCCCAGATATTAAAAATGATAAAGCTAAAAGACCAAAAAACACAAATAATAATTGATTATTTGGTTCTAAATAATGAGGATATAAACGATATAAAAACCAAGCACACGATAAATAGAAAAACAAATCTGCTAGTGAATCTAATGTTTTCCCTATTTCAGTTTTTTGATCAAATTTTCTAGCAATGTACCCATCAAAGAAATCGGTAGAACCTATAATGATAAAACTGATTAGAAATGCTAAATCCTGCCCTGTTATAACAAACATAAAAAGCATCGGTAATAAAATTAATCGTGATAAAGATAAAACATTAGGAACTGTAAGATATTCACGTTTCATAGGACACCTCATATATAGTTTCTATTTATATTATATTTTAATCTTAAACAATACGCTATGTTTTTTTAACTATATAACTCATCCCTTTAACTATAGTATTCATCAACTTAATGATAGAAACACTTATAGTTTCTAATAATACATCATTTGCTTAATCAAGATTAATTAAAGAAAAGCGTACAGCAATCCCTATATTTCAAATAATAAAAAAGCCCTAATTTAGGGCTAATAAGTTCATAATGGCGTTCCGGGAGGGATTCGAACCCCCGACCGACGGCTTAGAAGGCCGTTGCTCTATCCGACTGAGCTACCGAAACTTAACGCGATATTTATTATATAATACCGCAGTTAAAATGTAAAGGCAAAAAGCGATAAATTTTCTAGGTTTATTATTCGCTTAGATGGCTAAAATAATCAATATTTAAGAGTTTCTTCTGTAATTCGAAAATTGTAATATATTTAACCAATGCATCTTGTAAGGCTTCTTCTTTAGAAGGATCTCCAGTATAAGGTTTATTTAAGTAGTATCTATTGTCTTTATCTACTATAGAAAGGTCTTGTAATAAAGCGAAACCCTCCGTTTCACTGGTTAGATCTTTACCAAAAAAGTATTTAAATTCTGCATTCGGATTAATCAAATTTAAAATGGTCGGTGTAATATCTATGGTTGCACCAACGGTGCTAAAGACCGTTGGTTGCATTTGACTATTATACATGATAAGTGACTGATGGTATAGTTCTGCACTATCATAAGTAACACCTAAAAATTCTGAGAATGTATCTGGATTTAGCATATAAGGATAATGATCAGTATAGATAACAAATAATGTTTCATCATAAACATTTGCATTTATTAGTGCTTCTACTAACATCGTTAAGAACAAATCAAACTCTGCTAATTTTTGTAAGTACACACGAATTTCAGAATCAAGGTCTTCACCATATGCCTCGGTGACTAAGTAATCATGATGAACAAAGTCTTTGTGATTATAAGCCCCGTGTAATGAATACGTTAAAAACTGAATAAAAAAGCGTTCATTTAAATCCACATACTCATCCACAAACAACATTAAATTAGTATCTAAGCGGTCAGTAAACGTTGTATGCCCAATCTCAATTAAATCTTCTTGAAATTTAACAGTTTGAAATCCTAACTGGGGAATGATATTTTCACGGTTATAAAACCAATTATGACCAGAATGAAAGTAATAGGTTTGATACCCTATATCATTTAACTGATTAGGCAAAGCATAAGGAAAACTATTTTCATCATAGGCATCACATATATTATTACTAAAATCATTTGAATTAATCGCCATTAAACCGGTTGTAGCCATAAATTCGCTATTACAAGTAGCCCCTTGTTGAAAAACAGGAACATAAACTTGATCAAAATGATACCCTTCATGCATCATTTTGTATAGCGTTGGAGAAATCGTTGGATGAATAAATCTTGTATCTAAAGATTCAACGGTTATTTTTACAAGATTATAATCTTCAAACAACCCACTATAATCGTTTTGTGTATGTGGTTCTTGCTGGTTAAAGAACTCTGTGATTTCATTTAAAAAGCTTTCTTCGTCAATGGTTGGAATTGGTCTAAACAAATCCACTAAATGATAATAATAATAACCATATTTTTCAGTAAATGTAACTCTATCATGCATAGCTTGATATAAGTACGCATCACTTTGGTAGTATTCTAATGTGGCTTCTTCTTTTGGATGATAAAAACTAAATAAGATAACTACTTGTAATAGGGTAATAAAAACAAGTCCAAAGTAGTCAGATTTAAAAAAGTAATCAGCACGTTTTTGATTAGCAATTAAGACAATAACAGCGATATTAACTAAAAATAATAACCAAAAATATATAGGAATCTGTAAATCATATTCTTGTGTAAGCCCAGCAGACATTACTGATAACCCTTGCAAACTACTTCTAGAAACTAAAGTATAAAAATAAGTGTAATAGATACTATTTGCAACCGTTAAGGTTGTCCAAAATAATAAAAACACCCCGTAAAATATTTTCTGAGAACGCGCACTTCTAAATATTTTCATCATGATAAACATGAAAAAACATAAAATAATGCCATCAAAAAATAATCCAACATTAAATAGTTTTATTGGAATTGTAAAAGCCAGTATTATCCTTAAAAAAAACAGGTAAATAAATGCAATAACCATCATACTTAAAGAGCGTTTCATAATATCACCTAGTCTTATTATATAAGATTTTTATACTTTTAAACTATAAAGTATAAAAATTAAAGTTGAAATAAAAAAACAACTTTAGTTTAAGTTGTTTTTTCGATGGAGTTGTTGGATAAAACATGCTTGATCGGTCTTGCAATGCTCGGTATCATAGTGCTTGCAAACCCCTTCTACAACAATTTGTAGCTTTTTGATTTCAAAGTTTTTAAAGATTTCTTGATTTTTAATATCTTCAAAAATTTTACTATCATTGATTTCAATAATATTATTATTCACTTTACACGTTACGTGAATGTGAGAATCCGCCGTATGAGAACGTTCATCAATGGTTAAATCATAGTGCTTTTTACCATTAATAAAAATTTGCGTGATAATTTTATGTTCAATTAAAAAATCGATATTATTGTAAACGGTACCTAAATTGTGATATCCACGACGTTTTAATTCGGCATGAATCTCTTGTATGGTAAGATGCTTACCATCTAAAATATCGATGATTGCTTTTCTTTGTTTTGTAATACGTACATTTTGCTTTCTTAGCTCATTAAATACTTTTTCTTTAGAATCCATTGACATCACCTAAAACTATATTAACATTTTTATAAATAAAAAAATAGTAAAATACTTAATGAAAAAAGACGCCTTTACTTAAGTGGCGTCTTGAAGATGTTTTTCCTTAATTTTTTCCATGACATAAGGGGGAACAAACGTTGATAAATCACCGTTAAAATGTGCAATTTCTTTCACATTTGTGCTACTTAAGAATGAGTACTTATTGTCAGTCATAAAAAATATTGAATCAATGGACTTATCTAAAACGCGGTTAGCATGAGTCATTTGGAACTCATACTCAAAGTCTGTAAGTGCGCGTAAACCACGAATGATGTGTGTAGCACCTAATTTCTTTGCGTGGTGCACTGTTAAGGCTTCACTTGAGTCTATCTCAATACGGTCTAAATAGTCCTTTAGAACTTCTTTAACCATATCTATACGTTCTTCTCCTGAAAACATGGTTTTCTTTCTTGGGTTAACACTAATTAAAATTACTAATTTATCAAATACATTTAATGCTCGTTTAACAATATCAATATGTCCATAGGTAATTGGATCAAAACTACCTGGATATACGCCAATTTTCATCTAATCGCTCCATTCGTAAATAATCACTCTAGTAATCCCAATGTTGCGTTCTTTCTTAATAGAAAGTACTTCAGGTATACTAATAGGGTCATCTTTATGACTTAATGATACCACACAGCCATCTTGATGTAAAAGATTGTTTTTGACGATAAGCTTTAGTGCTCGGTCTATGTAATTTTCTCCATAAGGTGGGTCTAGTATGATTAAATCATAGACTTTTGTGTTTTGGCTTAAAAAAACATTAACATCTTGGTTAAAGCGATGATTACGATTTAACTCTAATGCTCTTAAGTTTTCTTTCAATATTCTAAAAGCCTCTCTTGATTGTTCAACAAAGTCAACGGTTTTTACGCCGCGACTAATGGCTTCAATCCCTAGGGCACCACTTCCAGCAAACAAGTCGCATCCGTGATCAAATCTAGATAATGGATACAACATATTGAACATAGATTCTTTAACACGATCTTTTGTACTTCTTGTTTGATTAGAATCTACTTCTAGTAATTTTCTACTTCTTAAATAGCCGCTAACAACTCTCATAAGTACCTCCATAAATAGAGTGGGCAAATGCCCACTCTATGTTATTCGTATGTAATTTCATGGACTGTTTCTTTATCTAATTTTTTAACTAAAATCGTGATTAATTTTACAAGGTTATCATAATCATCCTGATGGACAATTGAGGTGTGTGAATGTAGATATCTAACTGGTAAACAAAGTGCGATTGACGGGACACCACTACGTGTTAAATGAATTTTACCGCCGTCAGTTCCACCTCTTGTAAGATAGGTAAGCTGAATCGGAATGTCATTTTCTTCAGCTACTGAGATAACAAAATCACGTAACCCTTTATGTCCTACCATTGATGAATCAGAAATCATAAGGCCAACGCCTTTACCAAGTTCAGTATCTTTACTGCCTTTAGGAAAGTCGTAAGCAATGGTGGTATCTACAGCAATTCCAATATCTGGGTCCACTTTGTAAGCAGATGTGGTTGCCCCGCGTAATCCAACTTCTTCTTGGACAGTGCCCACACCATAATAAATATTAGGATGGTCTTCATTTTTTAATGCGTGTAAAACTTCAACTGCAGCTGCGCAACCAACACGGTTATCCCATGCTTTACCGAGTAAGTACTTTTCGTTATTTAAAGGGGTAGTTACAATAAACGGTGTCATCATATCACCTAAGCGTACACCTAAACTCTCAGCTTCTTCTTTATCTTTAACCCCTAAATCAACATACATATCTTCAATAGATACTGGTTTTTTACGTTCTTCTTCAGTTAGAATATGAGGTGCTTTTGCGCCAATAACACCACGAAGTCTTTTCCCTTCTTTAGTGGTGATTTCCATTTGTTGAGCAAGCATTACTTGACTCCACCAACCACCTGCAGGGATAAATTTAACATAGCCTTCATCGGTAATTTTAGTAACAATAAACCCTACTTCGTCCATGTGTCCTGCAACCATAATTTTAGGGCCATTTTTATCCCCTACTTTTTCAGCAATAATGCTTCCTAAGTTATCAAATGATAGCGTTGCATGACCTTTCATTTTTTCTTCCATATACTTTCTAACTTGTGTTTCTTGTCCTGGAATCCCGTTTAACATTGAAAGTTCTTTTAATATTGTACTCATGAAGTCCTCCTAGTTATTTTACTTTTTGTTTTATTTTTTTGTTTGAACCAAGTGCAATTAAGAAAACACCGTAAGCTAACATAAAGATAAATAATACCCATTCAAATAATTCTCCAAAACGAGGATTAGCAAATAAGATATAAGTACCTAATGTCATAACAGCTAAATAAATAACAAACACTTGAAATGTACTTTTTAAACTTAAAAGTTGAAGAATGAGTAAATAAGTTAGGCCTCTAATATAGAGTGTTAATCCGATAACAAATGCTAAGCCTAATTGTTCAAGAATGAGTAAAACAGATAAGGTGATAACAACAATCACTTCAACTGTAAGAATCATTAAAGCATTGTTATTTTTGTATAGTGTTTTGTCCTTTAAATAACGTGTTACTGAATATAAAATGATTATCGCCGCAACTACGATATTGACAAAGTCACTTAAAATTCCTAAAAAGAACATTGCTGCAATCGCAAAAGCAACTAGCAATATTCCTGCGATAATGTTAAATACATTATTTTTAAAGTAGTATAATTTAAACATTTTAACGCCTCCTATAATATCTTAACATATTAGTCGTTGCTTTTATTGGCTTCTTCTAATTTTTTAAGTTGATTACCAATAATGTGATTAAATACATCAAAGAAATAGCGAATCTCTTTTGGTTTTAATCCCTTTAATAAGTCTGACTCACAATTTGTTTCTATTAGATTTACTTGATCACATATTTCTATACTTTTTTCTTTTAAATGAATATGCATTAATCTTCTGTCTTCTTGATTTGGTATTCTTTCAATTAAGTTGTGCTTTTCTAACCTCGATAAAACACCAGATAAAGTCGCTTTATCAGTGTCTAGGTAAATAAGTATTTCTTTTGCGGTTAATCCATTGTGTTGTTTAATGATTTTTAATACTTGATACTGTGCATAAGTTAAATCGAATTGCTCGAGTATTTTAGTCATAAGTCTTTTATGCAGTATTGCGCCCTTGTTAATAATGTTACAAATCTCGCGTTCCATAAGCATCATCCTTTATAGGTTGTATACAAATTATTATAAACTTATTTATGAAATTGTCAAAAAAAAAGATGCTTAAAGCGTATTTAAGCATCTGAAATTTCATATTAACTAATAATTTGATCTTGTTCTCTAACAGGATCTTCTTTTCTTGGTACATCTCTATCTGGTATTTCAACTTCTTTACGTTTTTCTGTTTGAAGTTGTTTACGTCTACGGTATAAATTATAACCACCATAAGCGTCATAACTTAAATACGAACCTGAGACGATGCTTAAAAATAGCATAAGATAGACAATTTGTTCTGCATCCCAACCTTGTGTAATAATGATTGTCCCTACAATTAATGTTGCGATGTGGAAAAAGTAACTTGGGTGATCGCCTTTTTCATTCCCATCACTAATCCCGTAAAAATGAACCATACCGCGTCCAATTAGAACACCAGCAAATAGCCATCCAAAGATTGTTTCTAAGCTTTCTCCATAAACAATAGCATTACCAATAAAAACAACGGCAACAAGTAAATTTAAGACACTTTCTATAATGTTGATGGTTTTAATTAGGTCACTACGTTGTGTTTTAATTAATGGCACCAATCGCATCAACGCATAACCAGCAATTAATATTCCTATAAATGCCTCAACGATGTGTTCTAAATCCATGAAAAATAAAACCAATGCTAACCCTATTAAAAGTGCTGCACCAACGAATTTAAACACCCAACTGAAAACAGCAAAACTTGTTTTAAAACTCGACATATAATAACCCCCTTATGGTATATAGTTTAATCATATGCTTAATTACGTAAAAACGCAAATAAAAAAACCTAAAACAATGGAAATCACTCAATTGCAGAACCGCGTTCTACTATGGGGGTCACCTCTTATTTAACCTTTAGGATTCCTATAAAATTCATAGGCGTTCACACCAGTTAAATCTTGGTGCCTAATGTGATGATTTGGGGTCGCACATGAGTGATTTCCAATATTCTAGGTTACTTTAATTATATTGTGAAAAAGATTTATTGTCAATTTTACTGCAAAGCATTAAAACGATGTATTAAGTGGCTTTGTTAGTGCAATAATTTAATAAATATTTAAATGATCATTTAAAAAACCGCTGAAAATAGCGGTTAAATAATTTTTGTAAATTAATCAAACTCTATTGATAATGGCTTTTATAGCGCTTAAATACTTGACTTTAAAGTACTTTAGGTAAAGAATAATAAAAAAAGCAGTTAGACTGCTTATTTTAATAATAATTCAACAAGTTCAGCTTTTTTAAGTGCAGAATACCCAGTGATGTCACGATCTTTACATAACTCTTTTAAGTCTGCAACGGTCATATCTTCTAGTTGTTCTTGTGTAAACTCTGCTTGTTTAGCTGGTGCTTCTTTTTTAGGTGCTGTCTCTTTTTTAGGTGCAGCCTCTTTTTTAACTGGTGCTGTTTCTGGTTTAGCATTTGGTGTAACTTTTCCTGCTAATCCTTGCTTAGCGATTTCAGTAATTTGTGTAAATCCTTGTGCATCATTTACTGCGATATCTGCTAACATCTTACGGTTGATTTCAACACCCGCTTTTGTTAATCCGTCAATTAAACGAGAATAACTCATTCCATTTAAACGTGCAGCTGCATTGATACGAGCAATCCATAATTTACGGAATTCTCTTTTACGTTGTTTACGATCACGGTATGCATAAGCAAGTGATTTCATCACCTGTTCGTGAGCTGTTTTATAAAGTAATGATTTGGACCCATAATAGCCTTTGGCTAATTTTAATATTTTTCTACGTCGTTTACGTGCGACGTTGCCACCTTTAACTCTTGGCATAGTTAATACCTCCTTTAATTATTTAACGTTTGAAATTTGATGTTTAATGCGTTTAACGTCACTCTTAGACACGAAGCTTGCGCTACGGTTATTTCTAATGGTGTTATTGTTTTTATTTCCTTTTAAATGTGAACGGCTAGCGTGAGAAACTTTTAACTTTCCTGATGCGGTTCTTTTCACACGTTTCGCAGTACCCGAATGGGTTTTCATTTTAGGCATGAAAAAATCCTCCTTTGATTATTTATCTTTTTTTGGTGTTAAGGCCATAATCATCGTACGACCATCTTGTTTTGGGTGCGATTCGATATCTGCAAGGTCAGCACAACGCTTTGCAAAATCTAACATGACTTCTCTACCTTGATTGGTATAAGCCATTTCACGCCCCCTAAAGCGGATAGAAATCTTTAATTTATCGCCTTTTTCTAAGAATTTACGACCGTTTCTTAACTTGGTTTCAAAGTCATGGGTGTCAATTTTTGGAGATAGTCTTAATTCTTTTACTGAGACAATGTGTTGTTTTTTCTTCGCCTCTCGCGCTTTTTTCTGTTGGTCGTATTTGAATTTGTTATAATCCATAAACTTAGCTACCGGTGGATTTGCATTAGGGGCTACTATGACAAGATCTAAACGTTTTTCTTCTGCTAAATCTAACGCTTTATTTCTTGCTAATACACCTAGTTGTTCACCAGTTTCACTAATAACCATCAATTCTCGCGCACGGATGTCGTCATTGACTAATCCATCGTTGCGTTTCTTTTCAACGGGTTTGTTAATAAATGTCACCTCCTATAGATTTTGGGGGAAACAAGAAAAAAAGTGTAGGCACATTACGTACCCACACTTAAAATAATCATAATTAAAATTATTCTTGTAGCGTCGAACCTATTGACTATTATCAATCAGGTGAGAGTGGGTACTCTTCTTTCCACCATATTTTATTAACTCAATATATTATATCATGTAAGATTTCTTTGTCAACTATTTCTCATCGTTTTTCGGACGGACTAAATGTTTTGCATAATCAGCCTTATTTATTTGATGATTTCTAGCAATGGCTAAAGCTCCTTTTGGTACATCTTTAGTCACGGTGCTTCCTGCGGCAATGAAAACTTGATCTTCTATTTTGATTGGAGCAATTAAGTTGGTATTACATCCGATGAACACATCATCACCAATGATGGTTTGATGTTTTTTAACGCCGTCATAATTTACGGTAATACTTCCACAACCGAAGTTAACATTTTTACCAGTTGTTGTATCCCCAATATAAGCTAAATGAGCAGCTTTAGTATTGGCTCCAGTGGTTGACTTTTTAATTTCAACGAAATTTCCAATACGGTTATCTCTACCAATAACTGCGTTGTTTCTTAAGTGAGCAAATGGTCCAATAGTTGAACGTTCATAAATAGTACTATCATAGACTAAACTATGTTTGATGGTTACATCTTCATAAACTACTGCATTATGAATTTCAGTATTTGGCCCTATTTGTGAGCCTGTTCTAATAATAGAGTTCCCTGTAATGGTTGTATTTGGACTGATTGTAACATTTTCTTCAATCGATACATTGTGTCCAATCGTAACAGTATCTGGGTTGATAATCGATACGCCATTTAACATATGAAACTTATTAATTTCATCGCGTAAATATTTTTCCGCAACACTAATTGCGTATAAATCATTTACCCCCATTACTCTATAGTTATCACGCATGACAAACGTTCCAACTTTATAATGTTCTTTCATTAAAGAAACAATATCCGTTAAATAATACTCACCTTTACGAGGGTTTTTCTCGATTTTAGGTAATATTTCATATAAATACTTATTGTTAACGGCATAAATACCTGTATTTACTTCTTTAATTTGCTTTTGTTCATAAGTGCAATCATTATGTTCAATAATGGAAGCAATATGACCATACTCATCACGAATAATTCTTCCGTAGCCTTTTGGGTTTTCAAAATTGGTTGTTACGACGGTTAAATCATTTTCACTCATTTCATGCGTTGTAATGATTTTGTCGATAACTTTATCATTAATAAGCGGCATATCCCCTAATAATATTAGGGTGGTTCCCACTTTATTTTCTAAAATTGAACGCGCTGAAAGTGCAGCATGTCCTGTCCCTAGTTGTTCCAATTGATAAGCGAATCTAACACGTGCATCAAGCATATCTTCAAAAACTTCTTTTTTATGCCCAACAACCAATACGGTTTCTTCGATTTGGCTGCGCTCAATGTTTTCAACAATATACTCTATCATTGGTTTTTTTAGAATTGGAAATGCACACTTAGGTAGTTCTGTTTTCATGCGAGTCCCTTTACCCGCAGCTAATACTAATGCAAATGTCTTCATTAAATTTTGTCCCTCCCGCTTTGTTTTATTACATCAACTATTGAAGCCATTACATGATCAAGTGTTGCCTCATCTTGATGTGAAATGGTTACGCGTATAAGTGGCTCTGTTCCACTTGCACGCACAAGCAATAAACTATCTTCCCCAAGGTGTTTTTTCGCTTCTTTTATAATTGATTTAACACTTTCTTCTTCTAATGTACTTTTGGAAATATGTTTAATGTTTACCATTTTTTGTGGATACAATTGAACTTCTTTTGTGTGGCATTTAAGCGATGTTTTTAACGTTTGCAAAATATTTAATAATGTAACGGCTACTAATAACCCATCTCCTGTGTGTAATAGATGGTTTAATATAATATGACCACTATTTTCACCACCGATGGTGTAGTTGTTTTTTAATATTTCATGGGTCACGTATTTATCACCCACATCGGTTAGTACCGTTTTAATTCCTAAATCTTTGAATGCTTTAATAATACCAGGGTTACTCATTTTAGTTAATACAACCGTGTTTTTATTTAGTGCATCTATAGATTTTAAGTGTTTAGCAATGGCGTAAATTATTAAATCTCCATCGTAAATTTTTAAGTTATGGTCAATCACTAAACAGCGATCACCATCCCCATCAAAACTAAAGCCGATATCTAATTTTTTATCTTTAACAAGTGCTTTTATAGCGTCTAAATAAGTAGAACCACACTCAACGTTGATATTTTTACCATCAGGTAAGGCGTTAATTTGATAACTTTCATCACATAAAGGTTCTAAAAGCATTTTAGCCATTTGATAGTTAGCGCCATTTGCACTATCATAGCCTACACTGATGTTTACTTTTTCATTAAGCAATGTTTTATATAACTCTTTATAGGTTTCTAAAATATCATTTGATTCATTTAAAGTCCCAAATGAAGTAGGGGTTTTTGTGATAGGATTTTCAAGAAAAGCTTCGATCTTATCTTCGTCTTTTTCTAACATTTTATAGCCTTTGTTAAAGATTTTTATGCCGTTATCTTTAAAAGGATTGTGTGAAGCGGTAATCATAACGCCACACATAGCGTTTACCTTGCTATAATAGGCAATCATTGGCGTTGAAACAACCCCAGCCATGATTACATCAACCCCAGCTGATAATGCACCAGCAGCAAGACTATAAGCTAGCATATCACTTGATTCCCTTGTGTCTTTCCCTATTACTACAGTGTTCGTTTTTAATACATATTTTAAGCTCAGCCCAACATTAAACGCAAGGTGTGCGTTTAAAAAGTCACCGGCAACACCTCTTATGCCATCGGTGCCAAAATACTTCCCCATATTGCGGTCCTCCTTCAAATCGTGTCAATTAAGTTTATCATAAAATACTTTTTTTTAAAAGCGCTATTCTACTGTGACACTTTTTGCTAAATTTCTAGGTTTATCTATGTCTAAATTTCTATCAAGCGCCGCGTAGTATGCAATCACTTGAGTTGGAAGCACCATTAATAGTGAAGCAAGTATTGGATGAACGTTAGGTAAAATGATGTGATCGCCATCCTCAGCAAGTGATTCGGTCACAATTTTTAATGTATTAGCACCTCTTGATTCAACTTCTTTTAGATTACTTCTAGTATTTAAAGCGATTTTCTCTTCTGAAATTAACGCAATTACAGGTGTACCATCCTCAATTAAAGCAATGGTTCCATGCTTTAATTCTCCTGCCGCAAATCCTTCAGTTTGGATGTAGGATATTTCTTTTAATTTAAGCGCTGCTTCTAAACATACAAAATAATCCATGCCGCGACCAATATAAAAACAATTACGTTTTTGTAAGAGGTTTGTGACTATAGGATGTAAGGTTTCATATTGGGCTAAAAAGCTATCCATCGCTTGACTTAACTTGGATAATTCTTGTCTTAAATTAAAAGATTGTGCTTCTAATTTATAAGCAAGTAAGGCTAAGACTGCACTCTGTGCTGTATACGCTTTTGTGGAGGCAACTGCAATTTCTGGTCCTGCAAAAATTTCTAAAAAATATTTTGCCTCACGGGCTAAGGTTGAAGTTTTAACATTTGTAATGGTTAATGTTTGATACTGATGAGCAGTTAGATATTGTAGGCATGCTCTTAAATCTGCAGTTTCACCACTTTGACTCAGTAAAATAAAGAAATCATCTTTATCTATTACAGGTGGATAATAGGCAAACTCACTTGCAATATGAACTTCCACAGGTTTTTTTACTAAACGTTCAAACATGATTTTTCCAATATACCCTGCATGCATGCTTGTGCCTGCAGCTAACATATGAATACGTTTAGCTTTTTTTAAAGCCTTAATTATATTTTCATCGATTTGAATGGTGTCTTCATCAAAATACTTGGAAACGATATTACGAATAACCGCAGGTTGTTCCATAATTTCTTTTAACATGTAGTGTGGGTATACACCTAATTCTGAAACAATATCTTCAAAATCCATCACCATAAAAGATGGCTTTACTTCTAAAAATTCTAAAGAATAAAGTAGTAGGTTATTATTTTCTATAATCGCAAACGAATGATCTTCTAAGGGTAAGTACTCAGTACAAACCCCAACCATTGCCATTAAATCAGACGCGATGATATAGTCGTCTTTTCCTTTACCTATAATCATTGGGCTTTTATTTTTAGCAGCGTACATGCGATTTGGGTTTAACTGGTCTACTGCTAAAATTGCATATGACCCTTTTAATAGTTTTAACGTTTTAAGAATAGCCTCTTCAACAGAGACTGTTTTTGCAAAAAGTTCGATTAATTGAACAATCACTTCTGTATCTGTTTCACTCACAAACTCATGCCCTTTAAGATAGTCTTCACGCAGATGATGAAAGTTTTCAATCACGCCATTGTGAACAATCATAAAACGATTTGAGGCTGAAAAATGCGGATGGGCATTCTCTTGATTTACCATGCCGTGTGTTGCCCAACGTGTATGTCCAATCCCTGAATGGGATATACCAGTTTGGTTAATAAGTGTGTTTAAGTGCGCAACACGACCCTTATCTTTAAATAACTCATATTGCTTTGTATCATGATTATAAAGACTAATTCCTGCTGAATCATACCCACGATATTCTAATCTAGAAAGCCCGTTAATAATGATATCCTTAGCGTTTTTTTGGCCAATATAGCCTACAATTCCACACATATTTTATCCTCCAAATTTCTTTGATAAAAAAATACGCAAAAACAGGGTGTTTCTTGTTTTTGCGATATTTTTCACCCTCGCATAATATTTACCGGTATTAATTATAGCATACCGGGTTTATAAAGAAAAGCCTAAACCCATCAAAAATCTTTATGCGAAAATAGGGTATTGCTCAAATATAGTAACCAAGCGATATAAATAATAATGTAAATCGGAGAGATGATTGAAGTGATTTGATAATCTTCAATAATATGGATATTTATAAATAGACTATGATAGACTAAAGTAATTTTATTTATATGGGCTAATGGTGATAAAAAGTCAACAAGTATATTTCCTATCATCATCATAATAAACAAAATTAACAAGCTTAAAATGTGTTGAAATATAAAACTAACAGCGATCATTATAACATAATAAAACAATGTAAATAAGCTAAGTAAAACCATGAACATCATATAATTTGTGTCGGGTGTTGTAAGATTAAAGTATCCAGCTAAAATCCTTGTAAGACACACACTCAAAATGGTATAAACCAGTAATGGTATTAACCCTGCAAAGACTTTACTTATAAATACTTTTCTTCTACCGATAAGTTGAATGAGCACAATGTCATAAGGATTAAAAAACCATAACTGTAAGACAATATATATACTTAAAGAAACAATGGTTAACTTTAATAAATTTAATGCTTCTAAAAAGAAATCAATCGCATAAATATCTGAAAATATTATACGGTCTACTCTTGGTTCATAAAACCTTGTTAAGTAAAACAATATAAGTAATGTAATTACATATAATAGACTTAATAAAATTTTAGTTTTTAGTGTGAATAGATAATATAGATGGAATCTAATTACCTTACTCATAAATAAACCTTTTTAGGATTTAAGCGCTCAAACTCATCACTTTGATGAGTTGAGCAAATAAACTTTTCATCTCTTTGTGCAATAATATTAACAAGTTGTATTCTCGATTGAGCATCAAGCCCTGAAAATGGTTCATCTAGTAAATAGACATCTCTTTCTTCCATTAAGGCTTGAATTAAATGGACTTTTTGTTTCATTCCCTTAGATAATGATTTAAAAGGGTCATTACGTTTTTCATATAAGTCAAACTTTATTAAAAGCTCTTCTTTTAAAATTTTATTCCCTTTTCCAATTTCAAGTAATGTGTTTAAATACGTATTCACGCTCATATCTTCAGGATACCTAATCAGTTCTTCTGCGTATAAGACAGTGCCTTCATTAATAATTTCACCCTCATAATTAATTAGGTTTGCAATCCCTTTTAGGACGGTTGTTTTGCCTGAACCATTCGGTCCGATAATAAGGGTTACTTTTTTATCAAAGGTAATGGGTTTTGTTTCTATGGTTGTATGCTTGTATTTTTTTGAAAACTGTTTAATTTTTACCATATGTACCCCTTTGATGAATGCATGGGTGATAGGATTCAAAGACATTAGTTCTTATAAAGCGAAAATCATCGGCGATGAGTTCATAACGTTCACCATCTAACAGATAGCTAATTATAAGTGGATACTTATGTGTGAGTAAATCGACGTCATCTTTGTAACTAAACGGAATGAAATAGTGATTTTCTTTATAGGCTGGTACAGTCATCGGTTGTTTATGATATTCAAATGGTTCTAGTGGGTCGTAGTCTTTAAACATTGTTGCCATGTCAATCTTACCTGAATGAATAGGGTCTATTTCTTTTATATGCTTCATATTAGGGGTTACTTGTGGGTTTTGAATAGAGACTTTAATGATTTCAATGGTTGAACTTGTTTTATTCACCAATGAAAAGATTAAACCAAAACTGTTGGGTAACCCACCACTTTGTTCATGAATGTTTATACGATCATAAACAAACAAAGCAGTATCATTTAGCGCGCCAAATCGGTAGGTGAAAACGCCAATATCTAGTTTTAGTTGAAATTGATTGGTATAATCGATAATTAAAAATGCCTCTTTTATTTCAATCACATCATCTTCTGCATAAATTGATGGTTTTAAATGGAAGTGATACTGGTAATAATTATCTTCTTTAAAAAGTTGTTTTTGCTTAAAACTAATTGAATGAAGTTCAAGGGGAACACGTAAGGATTGATCAGCGGCTTCGATTGAAATATTGATGATTTGTTCTTCTAAAACCAGTACCGAGTTTGGGTGATTAATAAGAATTGGAATGGTAAATGTTTCAAGACTTGATGTATATACATAGGTATGACTTTCTCTAACGGAATAAATACTTAATGGTTTTTCTTCAGTTTGAAGTAAGGTTACAATGAGTAAAACAACACTAATAAAGGTGATTGTCATCACGCTCTTCAGGAATAGATTCATCGATGATACGCTCCTTTACTATAGAAAAATATTCTGTTGTTAAAACAAACACTTCCCAACCCCCAGTTCTAACATTACGCCAAAAACGGTAATACTTAGCTACGCCATTTGTAATTTTACCTTCACCATAGACTTCTACATATAAAACAGTCATTGGGTCTATTTGCATTCTGATTTCAATGCGTTCTTCTTCGGCGCGCTGCGTTTCATAACTAACAGTTGGTCTAATGTGGGAGTCTAGTCCTAGTTTAAATGCTTTGATGTTTCCACTTGCACTAATGCCTACATTTCCAGTAGCACTAAGTTGAAATTTACTTTGTTCAGTTGTTTTAAAAAAGTAGTTTTTACTAATGGTACTGTAACCTTCATTTCTAATAATGTACATGGTTTCTTTTTGAAACGTAATGGGTTCGTTTTGTAGCACGACGTAAGTTTTCCAACCCCAAAAGCGATTCCCTTTAATTCTTTTGTAATAGTTTTCGTAATCACTTTTAGTATAGTTTTCTAATAATAAGCCGCCATGGTTCGTAAATGTAATATTTTGATAGGTTAAGTATTCTGCTGCAAAAATAGTTTGTTTTGATAGTAAAAATATAAATGTTGTTACAAATATTATAAGAACTTTTTTCATGATACACCTCCACTTAATTGATACATTAAAGTAGGCTGTTTTTCTTTATTAAAAAACCAGAAGATTTAGTGATCTTCTGGTTTATATTTTTGAATGAACTTTTCGGCATCTTTTTTTCCGATTTCAAAACGCCTGTGCATTTGCTTATTGGAAAAATTTAGAATCCCACTTAAGCTACGTGATGGGGTAATTGTATGGATTGTAATATTTTTATCATCCGATGTTTTTTTCATTTTCAGTCTAAATAAATCGATGACAATAATTTCTTCACATCCTGCATTAATGAGCGGGGTTATTGGGGTGTTATCCAAAACACCACCGTCATAATAGGTTTCATTATTAATGACTACTGGCTTAAAGAAAACCGGAATAGCACATGAGGCTAATAGTGTTTTTTTTATGTCTTCTTGTGTTAACTCTCTTAACAGTGGGTATCTTGTATGATTTTCTTTATCAAACATATTTCTAACGTTTAATGATAATAACTCTGCAATGGTTACATTTTCATCTCCAACATGTGAAGTACTTACATAAATATCATTATTGTAAACCGCATCGTATTGAACGGTATTATCAATGAGTTCTTCAAAACGTTGGGTATTATAATAGCCTTTAAATACAAAGGCTTTGCCTTCTTTAAACATTTTTTTGATGAAGTTTTGTTCTTCACTAAAAAGACTATCTTTATCCATGCTTAACCAAAGATTTTCTGCGATAGTTAAATCTTTCATCGCAAGTAAGACTGCATTTAAGCTTCCCACACTAGATCCACTTATGGCGTGAATATCATCTAAGATTCCTGCTTCTTGCAATACTTTTAATACAGCGATTTGGTAGGCGCCACGAGCGCCACCACCGGATAAACAGATCCCTAATTTTTTTTTCATATTATCCCTCTTCTAATACGGTAGTTTCTCATTATTTTTATAGGCATATTGGATGAGGCCTCCACCTAAACAAACCTCATCATCATAAAAGACAGCGGCTTGACCTGGTGTTACTGCTCTTACTGGTTCATCAAATAAGACATGCAATAAATCATCTTTCATTGATAGTGTAACGCCAATATCTTTTTGTCGGTATCTAAACTTAGCTGTACATTTTAATCCATCAATATGCAGTGACTTATCGATGATATTGACTTCCTCTACTGTACAAGAGGTACTGTAGAGTTGATGATGATGAAATCCTTGGCCGACATACAATATATTTTGTTCTAAGTCTTTACCAATAACAAACCAGGGTTCATTACCGTACTTATCACTTCCACCGATTCCTAAGCCTTTTCTTTGGCCGATGGTGTAATGCATAAGACCCGTATGTTCGCCAATGATGTCTTGATCTAATGTCATAATTTTACCTGGTTGTGCAGGTAGGTAATTGTTTAAAAATAAACTAAATTCTCTTTCACCGATGAAACAAATTCCAGTAGAATCTTTTTTCTGTGCTGTAGGTATTTTATGTTTGATGGCTAAATCTCTAATTTCTTTTTTAATAAAACCACCCACAGGAAACAGGGTTTTCTTTAGTTGGTCTTGGGTAAGTTGTGATAAAAAATAGGTTTGATCTTTATTGCTATCTACACCGCGTAAGAGCTGAACCGTTTCACCATGTTTAACTCTTGCATAGTGACCCATTGCAATATAATCAGGATTAAACTGGGCTGCGTGTTTAATAAACGCATCAAATTTAATGTATTTATTACACATGATATCTGGATTAGGGGTTCTTCCTTTTTTATACTCATCTAAAAAGTACGTAAAAACATCACGCCAATATTCTTCAATAAAATCGACACGATATAACGGAATTTCAAGGTGATCACAAACAGCTAACGCATCTTGATAATCTTGTTCTTGGGGACACATATCATTATCTAAGTCTGGATTACCTAATATATCTTGATTGGTCGTTGAGTCCCAGTTTCTCATAAATAAACCGATAACTTCATACCCTTGTTCTTTTAGTAATAGTGCTGCCACACTAGAATCAACGCCACCGCTCATTCCAATGACTACACGCTTTTTCATATCAATCAGTCCTTATTGCTTGTTTTTGTTAATATCGCTAACCATACGTAAATCGCCTCTTGGCGATAAAGATATATCTAATATTTTTGGTGAATCAGGTGAGGCTTGTCGTTTAAATTGTTGAGAATAAAAACGGTTGAAAAAATTAATCACATAATTGTCACATGTTTCTTGGGTTAAATCAAATGTTATACTTAATAACCATTTTATACGGTTTGGGGTGTCTCCGTAACGAAGGTAGCGTTCCATAATAAAATCATTTACTTCATATTTTCCAATGGCATCTTCTGTTTTTTGGTTTGGGGTTAACTCTGGTGAAATTGGGGTATCTAGAATAGATTTAATGTGTTTTTCTATAGCACTACCAAACTTTAGCTGTCCATAATAATCAACCATAAAACGAACCAAAGTTTTAGGAATACCTGCATTAATGCCGTACATACTCATTTGGTCTCCATTGTATGTACACCATCCAAGTGCTAACTCACTCATGTCACCGGTTCCAAGTACTAACCCATTATGCATGTTAGCTAAGTTCATTAAAATCATGGTTCTAGCTCTTGCTTGAGTATTTTCATAGGCTGCATCATACGTTGTTTTATCATGGCCAATTAATTCGAAATGGTCGTTAACATGATCGCTAATATCAATTTCTTTTAAGGTGACCTTAAGTTCTTTGATAATTCCTTTGGCTTGTTTTAGTGTTTTTTGACTTGTTCCAAGCGCTGGCATAGTAACACCAATAATTGATGCTCTTCCCATTTTGAGTTGATCGACTACACGACATGCAATAAGGAGTGCTAAGGTTGAATCTAGCCCCCCACTTATGCCGATGACGATGGTATCAGCATTAATATGTTTAACGCGTTTAATTAAGGCGTTTTCTTGTAATGCAGCTATCTTTTCAAACGCCTCTTTTGCATTACTTTTTGGAACAAAAGGCGTTTGATCAAACTTTTTTTCGAATACATAATCCTTTGATTCATTTAATGTAATAATTACTTCTTGATTTTCTATAAGATATTTGTGAAGTGTATCGCGATAAGAGGATGATAATTTTCTACTATACGCTATTTTAGATAAATCAATATCTCCGTAAATAATTTCACTTTCTTGTGAAAAGTTTTCAGTTTCAACTAATAAATCCCCATTTTGTGCAATGACGTTATGCCCACTAAATACGGTTTCACTAGTTGATTCGTTTACACCTGCACTGCAATAAATATAAGCACCAGCATTACGACGTGAGTGTTCTATGATTGTTCTTCTTCTAATTTCGCTTTTATGAAGTGTTTCATTAGAAGCACTTAAGTTAATAATCATTTTAGCGCCGTTTAAAGCAAGCACGTTTCCAGGTGAAATTGGTGCCCACATATCTTCACAAATTTCAATACCAAAACTAATTTTATCATCTTTAGTTTTAAAAATAAGCGACCCAAAGGGTACCGTTTGGTTTAAATATGTTATTTCTTTTACTTGTTTAACAATATCAAACCCTGTTTTAAACCAACGTTTTTCATAAAATTCTTGTGTGTTTGGTAAATAAAACTTTGGAATAATTCCTAATATTTTATCTTTTTGAATAACCAATCCACAATTATATAAAATATCAGTTATTTCTAATGGAGCACCGATAACAATGATGCCTTCATAAGGATTTTCTTTTAACAATTTAGCAATACTAGTTTTTGTTTCATCTATTAGACTTGTTTGAAAAAACAAATCATTACATGTATAAGCGGTAATTCCTAACTCAGGAAATACCGCAATACTCGATTGAACCTTTGGTAAAATTCTAAGCATTTCATTCACATTGTAAGTAGGGTTTCCTACTTCAAGCTTTGGTGTAATTGCTGCAACTTTCAAAAAATCATTTTTAAACATTTTCATCACCTCTTGTATAGTTGATGCTCGGTTATATAATCCCAAACCTTCTCATCAACCATGGTTTCATCAAACGTTTCTCTAAATAAAGTACTCGACATCGGATTATCAAAATCATTAAATATAATTAAGTTATGTCGGTGTTTTTTTAACATGTCATTTTCTTCAATGATTTGATCAATATTTGATTGTCGATTTAAAACGATAATTTTAAATTCAGATAATAAGGATTCTGCTAAAATCCATGTATGTAAGTAGGGTAAATTATCTGCACCTATTACAAATGCGCATTCACCTATTAAGTTATCACTTATTCGGATAAGTGATTGATAGGTCCCTAAAAACTCTGAATCTTGAATTTCCAAATTACTAATAGAAATATCATCGTAGTCTTCTGTCATCATTTTAAGCATATTTAAACGATGATAATTACTTGCAAGTTCACGCTTAGTATACGCATTACTCACAGGCAAATAAATAAAACTATCTACTTCAAGACGTTCTTTTAAATAATGATAAACATTTAAATGTGCTTTTGTAGGCGGATTAAACGCGCCACCATAAATTATATGCATCTATAATCACCCTAACTAATTATACCATATTTAAGGTTTTAACGGCTATCAATATTAGTTTTATGCTATAATAAATCTCGAGGTGAAACTATGAAAATTGATAAACATTATGTATTAGAACTTGCAAAAGAAATTTTAATGATTCCAAGTCCGAGTGGTTACACGAAAGAAATTACTGAACGTATTCAAGAAGAGGCCCTAAAATATAATTTACACATTGAAAAAACCAAAAAAGGGAACTTAATTATTACTATCCCTGGACAAACAAGTCATACCATTGGTTTAAGTGTCCATGTAGATACATTAGGTGCTATGGTAAGAAGTATATCGAGTGATGGAACGCTCAAATTCACAAGTATCGGGGGTCCAAGTTGGCCAACGCTTGATGGAGAATATTGTACGATTAGAACCCGTAGTGGAAAAGATTATACTGGAACATTTTTATCGACAAGTCCTGCCAATCATGTCTTTAAAGATGCAGGCACAAAAGAGCGTAATCCTGAGACGATGAATGTACGTATTGATGAAATTGTTAAAAATAAAGACGATGTTTTAAAACTCGGGATTGAAGTAGGTAATTTTATATTTTTTGATCCTAAAACCGTCGTTACAGAAAATGGCTTTATTAAGTCACGATTTTTAGATGATAAAATTAATGTAGCCAGTATTTTTGGATTAATTAAATATTTTAAAGATTCAAACGTAGTGCCTAAACAAACGTTAAAAATTATTATTTCAACCTATGAAGAAGTTGGCCACGGGGCTGCCTTTATTCCTGAGATGGATGAAATGATCGCAGTTGATATGGGTTGTATTGGGGATGATTTAACTTGTACAGAATATGATGTATCTATTTGTGCGAAAGATTCTAGTGGTCCTTACGACTTTGATCTTACAAACCGTTTTGCTGAACTTGCAAAAACAAATAAACTTAATTATGCTGTAGATATTTATCCATACTACGGCTCAGATGTCTCGGCTGCATTACGTGGTGGAAACGACTTTAAAGGTGCCCTTATTGGACCAGGTGTTCATGCAAGCCACGGGATGGAAAGAACACACTTCCAAGCGGTTGAAAACACAATTAAATTACTCATCCTTTACACACAATAATACAAAGTGTCCAATTGTTTGGACACTTTTTTTATTGTTTTGACAATTTGGATTTTTAAGCGTATATTTAAGATATATATAGGGAGGGCTTATGAAAAAATTTAGTATCTTAATTTTACTTTTTGCTTCACTTACACTTTTAGTTAGCTGTATAGATAATGATTCTATTGAAGTTGAAGGCATTATTACTCAAAAGTTTACCCGTGATGGCGCTTATTTTTTTAATGTTGAATATGAATTAATACTAGAAGAAAGTCCCCCGTTTATGACTACGACTGAAATTAAAGTAAGCCGTTCTACTTACGATAGCTACTTAACCGGAGATTCTTATACATTCAAACGACCTGCACCAAAATAAAAGCACACCTCGGTGTGCTTTTTTTATAAAGCTTCTTCTGCAGCTTTAAATGGATTTTTCTTAAATGGTCTTAACGCAAAATTTACGATGCTTTTTGGGAAAGTATAAAGCCCTTCTGCAATCACTATTGGCATCAGTTTAAATGATTCTTTATACGCTTGCATACGCAATTCGGTTTTACTCATTAATTGATTGTCCTGGAATAAATATTTACGTGTTACAATTCCTATTCTACACGTTAACATACCGTTAGAGATTCCTTGGAAGATAGAATTCGTAGCTGTTCGAACCATTGGCAAATCAGTGATGGCTTCGCCAACTTTAGAAGGCAACATTTCATGAAAATTTACATCCTCTAAACCCTCTGCAATCATTGCAGTTACCGCAACGTTTGCACTTAGTTTTGCTAAATTAATATAATTGGGTCTGAATCCACAAGCAACAACAATTTCTTTAACCATTTTAATGTTTGTGAATATTACTGAAAACATATCTAGTTGGCCATTTTGAGAAATCGCTGTAGTCACTAAAACCGTTTTTGAGTTTTTGATAATGATTTTATCAATCTCTTTACGAATAGTCCCGTTAAAAACAGCTCTTAAAGCTTTAGGCAACTCGACTTCGTCATTCATATGGTTACGAAGTAACACTTTATCATCTTCATTTATTTTATCTGAACGAAGTAAATTTTTTGCTGCAGCCTTGTAACTTCTAGCGTTCTTTTTAGGATCACCTTCAACATCGATTGAAAAGGTTGGCGCAAAAAAGATGACACGTAGTGGATTAATGACTAAAACATATAAAACAATCGAGGCGAGTCCGTAAAACCCATATTCAAGATATAAATGAATACTTCTTAAGCGTTCACCTACACTGATAACGTTTGATACAAATACTAATAAAAATATGACTAATATTGCAATTAATATACTAATCCAAAATGCTTTTTTTTGCATATGGTAACCCCCTTTATTACTTACATTGTACCATGAATAAGAAAAATAAAGCTGAATTTCCGCTTAATCAAAACGTAAATAGCAATTTATTTTATAATCTGTATTTTTTTTAAATCCAACACTTTCATAAAACTTATTTGCAGAAACAGAATCTGCATCAGTGATAAGAACTTTTTGTCTTACGTCTTTGTAAATGGTGGTTACATGTTTTAATAATTTTTTACCAATTCCTTTTCTTTGATAACTTGGCAGGACTAAAATATCTTGAATATATAAAATGTGTGTTTTATCCCCTATTACACGTATTAAACCGACTAATAAATCATCATCAAAAGCGGCAAATACACCTAATGAATGTGTAAACATTTCTGCAAACTTTTCTATATCTTTTGTATAAGAATACCATTCTAAAGCATCGTATAATGCTTTGAGTTCGCTGATGTTATAATCTGTTATTTTTTTAATTTCCATCAAATCACTCCCTTATTAATTATACTGCAAATAAAAAAAGATAAAACCTTTAATGTGCGGTTTTATCTTTTTGATCAATAATTTCTTCTCTAACAATTTTTCCATTTTCTAAATAAACAATACGGTCTGCTATATCGTAGGCATCTTCATAATCATGTGTCACAAAAATACTAGTCATTTTTGAAGCTTTAATAATGCGTCTTAAATCTTGACGGATTTTCATCTTTAAATCGGCATCTAAATTACTGAATGGTTCATCTAACAGTAACATTTTGGGTTTCGGTGCAAGGGCTCGTGCAAGAGCGACTCTTTGCATTTGACCGCCTGAAAGTTCATGTGGATAACTTAATTTTTTCTCTGGTAAATTAACTAAGTCTAACATTTCATCTACTCGGTTAGCTCTACAAGATTTAGGTAAGTGATTCAGTCCGAATAAGATGTTTTTATAAACATTCATATGAGGAAATAAAGCATAATCTTGAAAAACCATGCCTACTTCGCGTTTTTCCGCATCAATATAAATATCCGTTGAACACATCGTTTCTTCATTAATCGTGATTTTTCCTTTATTAGGCATTTCAAGACCTGATAACACTCTTAATAAAGTGCTTTTACCTGAGCCACTACTGCCTAATATAGCAACAATCTCACCTTCGTTCATACCAAAAGAAATCTCTTGCAAGACTTTAGTTTTTCTATCATAACTAAATGATAATTCATCAATCTTTACGTACATAATTCAGCGCTCCTTTTTTCTTTTGATGGGTAAGAATATAAATTAATAGACTTGAGACTAAAATCATTACTAAGGCCGCCAAAGAGGACTCTTGTAACATTTCATCACTAGCGTATTCATAAACTAAACTAGCTAGTGTATCATAATTTGCGGGCCTAAGTATTAAAGTAAGTGGTAATTCTTTAATTACATCGATAAATACGATGATTGCGGCACTAATAATCCCTGGTTTTAATAAGGGAAGATCAATTTTAAGTAAGGTTTTTATTTTACTACTTTTTAATACATAAGCAGCTTCTGTGAATGATTCACCAATTTTATCATAGCTTGCTTCTATACTATTATATCCAATTGCCATAAACCTTAGTACATAGGCAAATATTAACATAGATAACGACATACTTAAAACAAGACGACCTGTATCCGGGTTAAAAAGTCTATAAAGTGGGTACATAGCACGGTCTATATCAATAAAAAATATATTGACCGCAACCGCAATTACAGCCCCAGGTATCGCATAGCCTAAGTTTGTAATTTTTAGCCACGATTTTTTTATACTTGACTGACGTCCACGGTTGAAATTAGCCAGCATTATAGCAATAATAACAACAATAATAGTCGCAAATATCGCAATCGTTAATGAGTTAATAATGATATAAAACATATCTAATCTAAACGTTTTTTTAAACGTCAATGTAAAATACCATAAGAGTTGACCCATTGGGACAATAAACCCTAAGCCAAACGTTAGCCATAACAACCCAGGATAAAGAATCTTTTTGTAACCGGTTAATGGCACACGTTGAATTGGTCTGGTTTTTGAATGGATATTATAACGTCTTTTTCCACGAATTGCGCGTTCTAAAAATATAATTAAAAAAACAATAATCATTAAGACTGCACTTAATCTTATAGCACTTGTAACATCACCTAGTGAAAACCACGTATTGAATATCGCAAAGCTAAATACTCTTACATTAAAATAAGCAACCACACCATAATCATTAAGTGTTTCTAATACAACGAGTAATGTCCCGGCAACCAACGCTGGTCGTAGTAATGGGATAACAATTCGGGATAACACGCGCCATTTAGATGCGCCTAATAAACGGGCACTTTCTAAAAATGAAGCGCTTTGTTTACTGATTGAACTTCGTGTAAGCATATAGACATAAGGATATAACGTAATCACAAAGATAAATACAGCACCAGACATATTCATTAAATTGAGTGAAGAAGGTAAACTTAGACTTCTCATGAACCTTGAATACGTCCCAGTATAACTCGTCATATCTGCATAGATATACGCTGCAATATATGAAGGAACAGCCAAAGGAAGGACCAACATCCAGTTGAGGTATTTTCTTCCTTTAAAATCATAGCGTACCATTACATAAGCCGCAAATCCACCGACTATTGCAGAAAATATAGCCACAAAAAAGATTAATATGAAAGTGTTTTTAATGTATTCAGCAAGGAGAAAAGTTCTAATATGAACCCAGGCTTCAGTCGTTGGAGAAAACACTTCAATTAAAATGTTTAAAAGCGGAATTACAATAAGTAATCCCGCAATAATGCTTACAACAGTAAAAATATTAAGTTTGTGTTTGAGTTGTTTAAGCATAGTAACACTCGTTTCTTAAAGTCTATTTCCAACCGACTTCATTCATTAATGTTGTTGCTTTAAAAGCATTTGTTCCTAAAACAGTTAATGGAATATCTTGTGGCGTAAATGTCCCCCATGATTTAAGTAAATCATGTGGTTCAACATTAGGGTTAACTGGATATTCAAAGTTTGCACCTGCATAAGCACTTTGTGCTTCTATACTTGTTAAGAACTCAATTAGTTTAATTGCATTTTCTTTATTTGGTGCATATTTTGTAACCCCTGCAGCACTAACGTTTACGTGTGTTCCAGTGGTTGCTTGATTTGGGAAGAAAATGCGAACCGTTTCGCCTACTTCACGTTCAAAGGGGTCTTCAGAATGTAACATTCTTCCGATATAATAAGTATTCATAATTGCAACATCAGCAATCCCTTCGACCACAGCTTTTGCTTGGTCACGGTCATTGCCTTGAGGATCTCTTGCGAAGTTAGCAACTAATCCTTGGGCAAAAGTACGTGCCCCTTCTTCTCCCATTATTTCGATAAAAGAAGCCATTAGACTTTGGTTATAAATATTTGTACTCGTTCTTGTAACAATGCGGCCTTGCCACTGAGGTTCGGTTAAAGCTTCATAAGTAGATAAATCATTTACATCAACACGGTCAGGATGATAAACAAATACTCTTGCGCGCATCGTTAGTCCAAACCACTGTGAATCTATATCTCTATAATTTTCTGGAACATTACTTTCAATAATTTCTGATTCAATTGATTGTAATAAGCCCATATCTTTTGCACGGTGAAGTCTTCCTGCATCAGCAATAATTAAAACATCTGCTAGTGAATCTTCTCCTTCATTTTGTAATTTAGTAATTAACTGGTCTGCCCCGTCTCTTACTAAATTTACTTGGATCCCTGTTAATTCTGTAAATCGTTCGTATAAATCACGATCTGTGTCATAGTGTCTTTCTGAAAATACTGTCACAACGTTATCCGATGTATTTACACCAAGTTGGCATGCACTTAGCATAAAAAAAACAGCCATTACAGAAAGAAGCATGAAACTCTTTCTCATTATGTATTCTCCCTATTTATAATTTTTATAAAGTTGTTTTTTTACTACGAATTAAGTATAACTAAGCCCGTGCAAATTGTCAATTCTACCTATAATATTTATAAATAAGGTTTCAATTACAGTTAAAGCCATTTAAAAACACTGTTTAAGTACAGAGGAACAAGTAAATCCTCCTTGTACTTTACAGTGTTTAATGATGTTTAATCGTCTTCGTTTTCTTCAACCTTTTTTGCGTTATCTAAATAAAGTTGATAGTACTTTTCGACAATCCCTTCTTCAAAAGGTCCAATTCTTTTTTCAATCATGTCTTTTAACACATTAAGTTCTGATTCAAGAATTTTTTTTAAGTCGCTTGGGTAATCCATTTTGACTTTATGCTTGTTATACTCTTTTCGGTCAAGTATAGAGTAAGCATAATCTGGAGCAACTTTTACATCTAAATCATAATCAATATACTTTAGTGCTTCTTCATCAATCATATAAGGCGATGCGATATTACAGTAATAAAAAATGCCCGTTGTTCTTATAATGCCAATCACATTAAACCAACGTTCTTTAAAAAACCATGTGACAGAAGGTTCTTTGGTATACCAAAATCTGCCGTTTGATTCGATCACTTTCGTACGGTAATTTGCAATCACGATTGCGTCTTGATTCATATCAATGACGGTAGCGTGTGCCCATATGCGATGAAGTTTTGTGTTATGCTTATAACTTTGCACAACGATGTCTTCCCATAATTTAGGAATCATACTACATCACATCCTTATTGCTTTTAATTATAGCACAATAAAAGAAAACGATGAAACATGTTTCATCGTTTTCTTTTATTTTATGA
>NZ_JBIOAG010000020.1:0-37926 GCF_043951795.1 Liberiplasma polymorphum
GATAACGACATAATTCTTTTAATGGACACCCATCACATTTAGGGTTTCTAGCTGTACAATGATACCTTCCAAAAAAAATCATTTGGTGGTGCGTTTGTGACCATTTATCTATTGGAATCTTACGCATTAATTTTTCTTCAACTTGTAGCGTAGAATCCTTTATATAAGCCAGTTTAAGACGTTTAGAAACTCTTTCTACATGGGTGTCAACAGCGATTTTAGGAACACTATACCAAACACTTAAAACAACATTAGCAGTTTTTCTTCCGACGCCTGGTAATGCTTCAAGTTCAACTGAAGAGGAGGGGACAATACCATTATGATGATTTTTGATTGCCTCACAAGTTAATTTGATATTATTTGCTTTATTTTTATATAGCCCTATTTGTCTTAAATCGTTTTCTAGTATTTGAAGTGGTACATTGATAAAGTCATCAATACTTTTATACTTATTAAATAGGTTTTTAGTAAGTTTGTTTACAGATACATCAGTACTTTGTGCACTTAACATCACAGCAATAAGTAATTCTAGACTGTTGGTATGATTTAGTTCACAATGTGCATTTGGAAACATATCGTTTAGGGTTTCTAATATGGTTTCTACTCTTCCCATAACTTAAAAAACTCTGTTAAGACTTCTTTTTTCTTAGGCTGTGGATCAAACTTAGCCACATTGTCTAGTAGGATTTTGTCGATATGTTTAATATTGGGATTGGTTCTTTTTAATGCTTGAAGTGCCGCTTCTTTTACCATTTCTAGTGAATAGTTATCCTCATCAATCCATTTAGTTATGATTTCAATATCTAATGGGGATAAAGGTTTTTGTAATGTATCTTCTAGAAAACTTACATATTCATGTGTGATTGATTTTGAAGTTGTTTTCCTTGAATTTAGCACATAATCAACCACTTTTGTTAGAAAGTAATCGACGTCAAAGGTTTCTTTTTCTTTTCCGTTTGAACATGAAATTAATTTAATTTGTAAGTACCCTTTATTCATTAATGATGTAAGAATTTCTTCAGTGCCTTTTTTATCAGTTGACAACCAAAGTGCAAATTTATCAGGTTGAATAATGCCGCGTTTTTTTTCTAACAAGGCGTTTAGCTTCATAAGTGCTATCGCTTCTGTTTCAGTAATATCAAAATGATGATAATAATGTAAAACAAGCATATTATAATCAATAATCTTTTCTTCAATCAATGTTTTTAGTAGATGTTTCATGGAAACACTCCTTAAAATTTAACACTTTTTTTCGCCAATTTTTTCAATGCGATTTCAGCCGCGTGTTGTTCTGCTTCTTTTTTACTGTGGCCTTCGCCTTCACCCATAAGAATTTCATCCATATATACGCGGGTGACAAATATTTTTTGATGACTCGGACCACTTTCGGATATGATTCTATATTCTAGTGAGCGTTTATCTGATTGAACGAGTTCTTGTAGATGAGACTTGTAATCAATGAAGTCAGTTGAGCGTTCTTCTTCGATAAGTGGAAAAATAACTTTGTTTGCTATTTTATAAATTTCTTTGAGCCCTTTATCCAAGAAAACTGCACCAACAAAAGCTTCAAATGCGTCTGCTAAAAGTGCTGAACGCGTTCTACCACCAGTTTTTTCTTCGCCGTGGCCTAGTAGTAGATATTTACCTAGTTCACAAGCATTTGCATAATCAACAAGTGCCGCTTCACAAACATGCTTAGCACGTCTTTTAGTTAGCTCTCCTTCGTGATAATGCGGGTTATTATCATATAAGTATTTTCCAACGACGAGGTCTAAGACCGCGTCGCCGATATACTCTAAACGTTCATTTGATTCTGTGTGATTTTCATTGGCATAAGATGAGTGGGTTAGCGAGGTTTCTAACAAGGTTTTATTTTTAAAATCTAGATTAAAGAGTTTTTCTAATCCGTGCATATTACTCGTTTTCTTCCTCGTCTATTACTTTAGAAACCTTGTTGATAACATCTTGTCTAACCACAAGTGCCGCTTGTCTTATACCATTGTAAAACCCTACTGCTTTTGATGAGCCTTGTGCCTTGACTACCACACCATTTAGTCCGTAAATCATTGCGCCACCAATTTCTTCAGGGGCTAAACGTTTTTTAAAACGTTTTAAATTATTCATTGATAAAATTAAGCCTAGCTTTCCAAAGAAACCGCGTTTAAGTTCTTCTTTTAATATTGCACCAACACCACGCGCAGTCCCTTCGATAGTTTTCATTACGATATTAGCCGTAAACCCATCACTGATTAATATTTCACATGGTGGATTTAATACATCTTTAGGCTCTACATTACCATAAAAGTTAATGTGTTTATTGGTTTTAAACAGTTCATAAACTTCTTTATCTAATTCTCTACCTTTACCTTCTTCACTACCAATATTGATAAGACCAACTTTAGGATCTTCAATGCCCATGACTTCTTTTGCATATATCGTTGCGAAATAAGCTTGTTGAAGCATAAACTCTGGTTTAATTTCAATATTACCACCAGAATCAAGTAATATGGTATTGGTTCCTCTAATATTAGGTATGAGTGGTGCGATGGCTGTACGCTTCATGTTTTTCATACGTCCAACTAATATGTGAGCCCCGGCAATAAGCGCTTGGGTGGCTCCACTTGAAACAACCGCTGCATTTTCTTTGTTTCGCACACTCGTTAAGGCTTGAGCCATAGAACTTTTTCGATTGCTTCTAATTGCTCTAATTGGATCTTTTTCACCCATATCAATAACCCCGTCTGTTTGAACGAGTGTTATTCTTGTATCATCTTTTAGATAAGGTTTAATTTTGTCAATGTCTCCATATAATGTAATTTCAATATCCGGTATTTTTTTAATGGCTAGCATTGCACCTTCTATTTGTTCTTTTGGGGCGAAATCTCCACCCATTGCATCGACTGCAATTTTAATCATATCGTTCACCTCGTTAATTAGTACGTAGTACTATTATATCATATTTTTTTGTTGCTCATCGTGTTTAATCAATGATTTAACTTGTTCAATAGTTTCTATATATGTGTGATTACTAAGGTGATCTAAAATTAGTGTTTCTGCATCTTCTTTTGCATGTTTCAAAATAATGAGATCTTCTTTTGAAGATGCATAATTAAACTTTATAAACCCACTTTGCATAATCCCAACTAAATCACCAAATCCTCTGTTAGCTAAATCTTGTTCACTTAAGATGAATCCGTCATGAACGGTTTCTAGTACTTTTAGTCTTTCAACACTTTCTTCTTGGTTATCATGGATGAGTAAACAAATACCTGGCTTATCTCCTCTTCCTACACGACCCCTTAGTTGATGAAGTTGGGCATAACCAAAACGTTCTGCATGATAAATTATCATGAGTGATGCATTAGGAATGTGAATGCCAACTTCAATGACAGTTGTGGAAACTAATATATCGATTTCATGGTGTTTAAACTGTCTTAAAATCGTGTTCTTTTCGTCAGCTTTAAGTTTTCCATGTAATAGCTCGACACGTGCATTAGGATAACGTTTTTTAACTGTATTATATACTGTATATACCCCTTTTATATCTTGATTTTCAGTGTCGTCAATATTTGGAGCAACAATATAGATTTGTTCATGGTTTTCTAATATTTTTTGCATGGTTCTTCGGATGAATGGTTTGTCTTTATAGGCAACGAGTTTTGTGGTCATGTTAGTTGCTTTATCAACTCTACTATCTAGTGTCGTTACGTCCATATCTCCGAAAAAAGTATGCGCTAATGTCCTAGGGATTGGTGTAGCACTTAAATATAAAATATCAGGATTTTGTCCTTTTTCTTCAAGTGCTTTACGTTGATTTACACCAAAACGATGTTGTTCGTCTGTAATCACTAATCCGAGTTTGTTATATTTTATACCTGGACTAAAAAGAGCATGGGTCCCAACAATGGCATCGATTTTATGGGTTGAGAGTTCTTCAAGTATTTCCTTACGGGATTCTTTTGGTGTAGAGCCTGTTAAGAGTTTAACCTTATAGGACGTGTTTTTAGTATACTGTTTAATCACTGCGTACTGCTGTTCTGCTAGTAGTTCAGTAGGTGCCATAAAGGCAACTTGATAGGTTGCACTCATACAAGCAAGCATTGCTAAATAAGCAACAATCGTCTTTCCACTACCGGTATCTCCTTGTAGCATTCGGTTCATCGTTTTATGACTTTTAAGATCTTTAAATATCTCATTAACAGCATTTTTTTGTGAGGGATGTAATTCATAAGGGAGTTCTTGAATAAACGCTTTAACTTCTTCAATTTTGTAAGATTTACTTATGCCTTTATATTTATTGGATAAATACTTAATATATTGTATCTTTAATTGATAGATAAATAACTCTTCATATTTCAACCTTCTTGTTACTTGGATAATAGTTTCTAAGTCTTCAGGTTGGTGTGCTTTTTGGTAAAGTGCTTGAATATCGATGAGTTGGTACTTTTTTCTTAGTGCTTCTGGAATAATATCTTTTGGAATTGAGTAATAACTTAAACACTGTGTTACAAGCTTTGAAAACAAATTATCATTTATTGATTCTATATTATATATGGGATAGATTGCTTCTTTAAAATTACTTGCTAAGAAAACTTTTTGTGCAAGCAGTTCTTTCTTGTATTTGTCTTGTTTAGCGTATGTTACCAAGGGGGTATTTTCTTTAACAATTCTTAGTAAAAATCTTTGATTAAATACTTTAACTAAAAATTCCTTTTGATCAATTTGTGCTTTAAAAGTGATGATATTCATATTGGATTTAGGTGAAATGATTTTTGCATTCGTTAGTGCAGTAATTTTAATATAATGATAGTGTTCACTTTGAATATCGCTTAAGTTTGATAAAAACCTTGCATCATAGCGTTTAGGAAAATAGTTGACAATTTCTTGACAACTATAAAAATTTTCTGCTTGTAAATAACTTAACGTTTTGATCCCGACACCTTTTAATGTACTTAAACTCAAAGCTATCACCTCACATTCATTATAGCACTGAACATTAAAAAAAAGCCACTCAAATTGAGTGGCTAATATTATTCTATAGCTAATAAGTAAGCGTAAATTTCTTGTTTACCATCGACCGTTTCTACTTCAATACTCGGATAATTTTCTTCAATAAATTCACGTAAACTGTTTACTTCGTCTTCTTCTACACTATTACCATACATGATGGTAATAATTTCACTCTCATCATCAATTAAGTTTTTGATAAGTGCTTTGACTGTTTCAACACGTTCCGGATTAGAGACTACAATTTTTCCATCTTCAATTCCGATGTAATCATCTTTGGCAATTTTTAAGCCATTAATTTCAGTATCGCGAACGGCGTAAGTCACTTCACCTGATTTAACATGTTCAATGAGTTCAGTCATTTCTTCAATGGTTGCATCTAGTTCTTGATTTGCATCAAACATTGTTAAAGACGCATACCCTTGAGCAATGGTTTTTGCAGGTAAGACGATAACGTTTTTATCTTCGACGTTTTTAGCTGCATGTTCTGCGCTAAGCATGACGTTTTTGTTATTAGGGATAATAATAATGTTGTCTGCGTTTACTTTATCAATTGCATCAATAAAGTCTTGTGTTGATGGGTTCATAGTTTGTCCACCATCAATAATCTGGCTGACACCCATTTCTTTAAACATTGTTTTTAAACCGTCTCCATTAACAACGGTAATGATGCCATATTTTTTGCGTGTTTCAACACGGAAATTTTTACTTGATATATTACTAGTTTCGCCATGATCATGGCCACAATCAGTATGTTGTCCGTGTGCATCAGCCGAATGTAATAGGGTTTCTGTATGTTGTAGTGTCATGTTTTCAATTTTTAAGTTTGCAAACTCACCATAAACTTGACCAAGATTTAAAGCGTCTCCTGGTTTAACTGTGTGAATATGTACTTTACAAATCTCTTCATCTGCAACAACTACAATTGAATCTCCAAGTCTACTTAGTTGTTTAACTAATTTATCTTTATTAAATTTTTTCTCTGCATTTAATTGAATAATAAATTCTGTACAATATCCAAACTCAACTTCTTCAGTATCGAATGAACGTGCATGTTTTTGTTTTTTCTGTTTTGATTCTTCAAAAATTTCTCCGCGTAATGCTGCAAGCATTCCTTCTATAATTACGATGAGTCCTGCACCACCACTATCAACAACACCAGACTCTTTAAGTACAGGTAGCAAGTCAGGGGTACGTTGTAAAGATGCTTCTGCTTCTTTTAAATAAAGAGCTAATACCGTTTCTAAATCCATATCGTCATTAACTTCTGTTTCAGCCTTCTCGACCGCTTCTCTTGCAACGGTCAGTATTGTCCCTTCAACGGGATTAATGACTGCACTATAGGCTTGTTGTACACCAAGTTTTAATCCTTCAATAAATTGTGTTGAGTTTGCTACAACTATATCTTTAAAGGCTTTTGCAAAACCACTAAATAATTGTGATAGGATAACACCTGAGTTTCCTCTTGCGCCCATGAGTAATCCACGTGATAATGCTTTGCCGATTTTTTCTACTGATTCGTTATCTAATTCTGAGATGGCGCTAACACCACTCATCATTGTTGATTGCATGTTACTACCTGTATCACCGTCAGGTACTGGGAAGACGTTTAGGTCGTTTATAATTTGACTGTTATTTTTTAAATTGATTGATCCATTAGTGATGATAAGCTTTAAAAGATTACCATCGAGTTCCTTAGGATTCATAATTACTCCTCCAATATCTTTTTGTCTATATATTGTTTGTATTTTTAGTTGATTTTTTGGTTCATATCCTTTAAGATTCTTGTATCTAAGGACTTAAATTATTTTATCATATGGCACTTTAAATTGCAACAAATAAACGATAACGTGCATTTTAGTTTTTTTCGTTAAAATTTCTTGCATTAAATTTATTTTGTGATATAATAGTATAGGTTTACATGAAATATATCATGAACGGAGGCTTATCATGGCAAAAGAATGTTACGTTACTGGAAGAAAAGTGTTATCAGGGAACAATCGTTCACACTCATTACACGCTACTAAGAGAAAATGGAAAGCTAATTTACAAAAAATTAAAATCGTGGAAAACGGAGAGACTAAAACCGTTTTTGTTTCAGCACGCGCTCTAAAAAAGAACAGCCTAACTAGAGCATAAAGTAGTATACTGTCTAAGCCGATAGTATCGGCTTTTTTTATGAATAAACGCAAAAATCCCTCTCTTTTTTTGGAAAACACTTTTATGGTGTTTTTTTTTATACTTTTTTAATCTGATGAGTGAATAACTAATAACAATCCATCTTTAAAAGTTACTGTTCCATGTCCTTTATTAGAAATACATAAAGGATCATCAACAACTAAATCGTAATCAGACAATTCATAACTGAAGTTTTTTAACGTTAACGATTTAACATCTTCAATTGCAAAGAAAGAAATCGCTTGGTATGGGTTTTCTATAGCGTATTTACCAGGGGATAAGATATACATTTTTTGCTTATCTGTCACAAAAGTAATATCCCCTTGTTTAAGTAAAAGTAAATTGCCGTAAGTATGATCAAGTCTACCGCCCATACCCCCATACACGATTATTTCTTTAGGGTTAAGTAATAATGCTTCTTTTATGGCTAAATAAGAATCTGTTTCGTCTTTTCTTTCTTTGAAAGTTTTTATATTTTTTGCATGGGTTTGAATATAGGAATATTCTTCTTCTGTAGTACTATCAAAATCACCAAGGACTAAATCTAAGTTTAGTCCTTTTTTTAATGCATGGTATGCGCCTTTATCAACACCCATTAGATATTCATTATCATCTTGTTGATAGAGATTCTCTATAGTATAGTTGATGGGATTTACAAATATTTTAATAATCATTATCGTAACGATTCAATAGCACTTTTACGGTCTTTTTGCTTGAAGATATATGACCCTGCAACTAATACGGTTGCACCGTGCTTTTTACAAAGTTCAGCTGTTTCTACGTTAATACCACCATCAACAACAATATCAAATTCAATACCGTGTTCTTTCTTATAATCATGTAAAAATTGCATTTTTTCTAAACTTTCCATCATAAATGCTTGGCCACCAAATCCTGGTTCAACACTCATAACCAAAACCAAATCAAGGGCTTTTAAATAGGGTTTTATGGCTTCAATAGGTGTTTTTGGTTTTAAAGAAATGCCTGCTTTCGCGCCTTTTGATTTTATTTTATTTATTATTTCTAATGGGTCTTTAACTGTCTCAACATGGAACGTGATTTGATCACTACCAGCATCAATAAAACTATCTAGATAAAACTCAGGATCATCAATCATTAAATGGGTATCAAACACTTGGTTTGTATGTTTTCTTAATCCGTCAACAACTAAAGGACCAATGGTTATATTCGGCACAAAGTGTCCATCCATTACATCGATATGAATCCATTCAGCTGTTTCAACCGTTTGGATTTCTTCTTTCAATATACTAAAATCTGCAGATAAAATTGAAGGGGCTATTTTCATAGTATCACGTCCTTAATATTTCTTTTTTATGGTTGATATTTCTTCATATATTAATAAATAATTTTGGTAGCGTGCTTTCAGTATTTCACCGCTATCTACAGCTTTTTTAACAGCACATGAAGGTTCATTTATATGATGACACCCTCTAAACTTACAGTCTTTTGAGCGTTCAAAGAAATCAGGGTAATATACAGGTAAATCATCGATATCCATTTGATAAAAATCTAGTTTTGAAAATCCCGGGGTATCAGCTACTAACCCTCCATATAGTTCTAGTAACTCTGAGTGTCTAGTAGTATGTCTACCGCGGCCTAGCGCTTTACTAATTTCACCCGTTTCAAGTTTTAACTTAATATCAAGTGCATTAAGTAAACTACTTTTTCCTGAACCGGTTTGACCTGCAAAAACACTAATTTTATCTTTGAGCAAGTTTTTAAGCGGGACTAACGTGTCATCTTGCTTTACACTTGTAAAATAAACATCATACATCGTTTCATAATAGGTGAGTTGTTGCTTTAATAAAGAAAGTTCTTCATCTTTAAGTAAATCGATTTTAGATACAACAATAACCGGGGTAACATCTTCTTTTTCTACAAGTACTAAGAAGCGGTCTAGTAAGTGAAAGCTAAAGTCTGGTTCTTTAGCGGCATTTAGTATGATTGCTTGGTCTACGTTAGCAACGGGTGGTCGTACTAAATTATTAGATCGTTCATATACATGATGAATTGAATCTTCATCGAAATCGACAATATCTCCCACTTTTGGAGAAATATCTCTATGTCTAAAAACACCTAGTGGTTTTAACACACGGCGTTTTTTTTGATCATCTAGTACAGTATATTGGCCACCGATAAGTTTAATAATTCGACCCTTTTGCATATGTCACCTCTATAGTTGATATATTTTAAGTGATTCTTGTAATGAGCGTTTTTCGATTTTACTTTTTGCATGTAAGCTACTTACCATAAATACAGCCAAACTAACTCCACCAGCCATTAGGATGTGAAGTGGTTTTAAAGTAAGTGGCATATAATAATCAAATAAATCAATCATGATGATTTTAAATAAATAATTAACGAGTATTGTGTAAGGAATTGCTATGATAAAGATTACCACATTTAACTTAAAATAGCCACTAAGTAGAATTTGAGTAATTTCTTTTTTCGTATACCCTAAAACACTAAACAAGCTAATTTCATAGGTTTGATCTTCTATTGATATTGAAGTCAGCAAATAAATCACAATCACAGCTATTAAGACTGCAACGATAAACATAATAAAAAACATCGTTTCCATTAAGTCGTTTGTATAGCCGATTTGTGTAAGAATATCTTCTACATGGATAACAAGTGGATAATCATCGTCATTTAGTTTATCTACACTATAAAGTGCATTAAAATAGTTACTATCCTCAAAGATGTTTTCTGCTAAATCGTCTCGTTGTATGAATACATATGCCCCTAAAAGTATATTAGAAACCGCAACGACTTCACGTTCTAAATGTTTATCGGCTACTTGTATATTTAACATATCACCTAGTTTAACGCCATACATATCTTGATAGCTTTTTGAGATGATGATGCCTTCACTAAGTTTATTTGTTATATCGTTACTTCTTTGGTCAAACAATGGGTGTGTTTGATTAGATAACTCTATTCCAATCACAGTAACTTGGTTCCCCCTAATATTTGCGGCCATTTCAATTACTTTGTCATGACTGGATGCATCACAAGTTTGATAGTCTTGACAATAGCCGATACTTTTAAATTCAGTTTGATCATAGTAGCTATTTATACTTAAGTTAAACACATCAACCATACTTAGACTTAAGAAAATTAAAAATATAGCAAAAAATACAGCTATCGTATAAGTAACTACTTTAGAAAACTGTCTTAACATTAGTGATATTTGTAATCTAACTCGAATATTAAACTTACTAATTATACGTCTAATATGTTTAAAACGAACCTTTTTAGGGATATATATTTTTGGGGATAGAAGTTGAATACTTCCTTCTCCCATGATTTTAAGGAGTCGATAAGTTCCTAAACTAAAAATAATCACAAATGGAACCAATATGGCAATAAAGAAATCTGTCCATGAAAATGCAGGTTCTACACTTGGTAATAGATAAAATTCTAGATATAGATCCCTAAATACAGGGGAAACTAAATACCCTAAAACAAATCCAATACATAAAAATACAAGGGTATAAATCGCAATAAATACAAGATATGGTTTTAACATTTCACTCGTTTTTAGTCCTAAAGCTTTAAAAACACCGATTGCGCCGCGTTCTTTTTCAATGGTTTTAGAAATCATAATGGTTATGATAAATATGCCTATAAGTGCAATAAAACCACTAAGAAATAGTCCTGTAGCTTGTCCGCCTTCAAGTTCAGCATAAATCGCACCACTACGTACATTGTTTTCGGTTAAAATCATTGTGGTTAAAAATGCATATTCTGTTTTTAACGCGATTATTTGGGCATCTAAATCACCATTATCTTCTGTAAAAACACCTGAGATATAACTATGAATGGGTCTTTCAAACGTATTGAAGGCATCACTACTTAATAACCCTAATGTTTGAAAAACACTATCGAACATTAACATATGCTCTATTATAGGTAAATTATAATCAGGAAATAATACATATCCGACAATCGTATAGGTTTGATTGAGGATTGTTATCTCATCACCTAGGGTTAATCCTTGGTTTTTAACATAATTTCTAGTCAGAGCAATTTCATTTGGTTCAGTAGGAAAACGTCCTTCATCAATTTCGCTTAAGTTAATGCTACTAGCATCTTTTAAGATACGAATTTTATGACGTTCATTATTAAAAGTAAAGTGGGTTTCTTTATACTGTCTTGTTTCTAAAGAAACCCCGTCTAAGGCTTCATTTATTTGGTTAAAGCGAGACTGTACAATCAAGTCATAACAGCTTTGATCAGTTTCATAAATAGTTTCTAAAAAGATACTATCAAATAAACAAGAATCAGAAAACTGTTGAAGTTCACTTTCTGTTACATAAGGGGTTAATTCTATCATAAAATCTTCTTGATTCGTTCGGTTTAAAAACGGTTCTGCCCCTTCATGAATTGCATTAACTGCAGCCCCAACAACCATATATATAAAACTACTTAATATAATCATCAATCCAACGAGAATAAGTTTTAAACACTGTGTTTTAAAGGTTCTTATCACGTGTTTTTTAAACATCATTAACTCCAGTGTAAATCTTTAGCTAGACTCTTTTCTTTTTGTTCAATGACTTCGGCTATTTCACCTGAGTTCATTTTAATGATTATATCAGCTAAGTTTGCAATACTAGGGTTATGGGTGATTAAAATAATCGTTGTTTTGAGTTTTTTGTTTAAATCTTGTAATAAACCAAGAATATCTTTACCTGTTTTCTCATCAAGTGCTCCCGTTGGTTCATCACAAAATAAGATAGTAGGTTTTTTAACAAGGGCTCTAGCTATTGCCACGCGTTGCTGTTCACCACCTGATAATTGAAAGGGATATTTATCTTTGTGGGGCGTTAACCCAACTTGCTTTAAAATTTCATCAATATACATTGGATTATCGACTAATCTTGCCCCTATTTCAACATTTTCTCTTACCGTTAGTGTTTGTAAAAGATTATATTGTTGAAAGATAAAGCCCAGTTTTTCTCGTCTAAACATGGTTAATTCTTTTTGTTTTAGCGTATGAATAGGTGCGGTATCAATATGGATTTCACCTTCACTTAAAGCATCTAGTCCGCCCATGACATTAAGCAAGGTACTCTTACCGCTTCCACTAGGGCCCAAAACAACCACAAATTTTCCTTCTTTAATTTCATAAGTTACATTTTTTAATGCTTGGGTTACGACATCGCCAGATTGGTAATTTTTTGATACGTTTGATAACTTAATACTCATAATAACACCCCTATTTCATTATAAAATTTTTCTGAATGTTTTATCAATAATTGAATATAAATAGCCGGTTACTGTTTTGTCGCTTAAACGTTTTAATATTGATTCATAACCTTTAATTTGATTAACATAGGCCTCTTTATCAATGGTTTTTAATTTATAGTCAATGATAATAAAAGCTTCTTCTGTTTCTAAAAGTAAATCGATATATCCTGTGGTGGTTAACTCTTCATCTTCTAGTGCAAATGGAAACTCTTTATACGCTTTTTTAATCGATATTTTGCTAAATAATGGTTGATTGAAAAAGCTTTCTAGTAGTTGTTGATGTGCTTTGTTTTCAGTTATTTGTGTTATTTGATCGAATGGATTACGCGTGAAGTTAATGAGTTCTAAGTAATGATGCATTAAGTTTCCAAAGGCAATATTATCAAGTTGTGACGGCGTGAGTAAGGTATCAATTTTCGCACTAAACGAAGTTAATGCTTCTGTTTTAAGTGGTTGTTCATATGGGATATAAGTTTTGATTTCTTTTGATCCGTTTTTGTATGGTGTAAATGTCTTTGTATATTGATAATCTAGGGTTAAAGGATACCTACTAGCATCATAGGAGTTAATACGATGACTTAGCTGATCTTGAATGGCGATAAACATATCATAAAATGAACTTAAGTTATGGATTCTGTCATAATCTAGCATCATGCCGTCATCATTAAAACGGAATGGTTTAACTTTATCTAAAACCATAGGAATGATACAGGCTTCTTTTGCGCGTGTTAAGGCAACATATAATAACCTCATACGTTCTGAAATATCTTCTTTTAAATCTAAATCACGTTTTAGTGGATAAAGAAAGGATTGGGTTAAGCCTTGGTCAACATGTTCAAACAAGAATCCTAAGTCTAAATCAAAGTGATAACTTCTCATACTTTGACGGTTGAAACGATGATTTAGATGCGGTAGATAAACAATAGGGAACTCTAATCCTTTAGATTTATGGACGGTCATTAAAGTCACATAATCTCCATCATGACTTGTGGCAACTTCAAATTCAACATCTAGTTCAAGTTCAAGCATTTGATCAAAATAATAAACCAACTCTTTTAAGGTAAACCCTTCTTGTGTTAGGCGTCTAATCATTAAACAGAGGTAATCTAATCTATTTACAGCTGATGCAGTGTCTTTAAGTTTTACTAAGTGTTCATATAGATTAAATGCATCAATTATTTCTTGCCACAAGTTTTCTATAGTTAGTGTTGTTACATTATCTTTTAGTGTTAATAGTTGCGTAAAAAACGGTTGAAAAGCTTCTAAATAGTGATGGTTTTTTAACTGATTCAACCTTTTAGGTAACTGCATCACTTGCTTAATAATATCATCATCTTTATACTCAAAACAATAGCTTCTAGTTAAACTTAAAAAACTATGTTTAAAATGATCTTTATAATAAGCATCATCTGTTAATGCATAGATAGTTTTTAATATATGACGGTAAAAATCTATGTCGTGATAGTTGATAAACGGATCACTTTTTATAATATTTACTGGTATTTTATGAAACTCTAGAATTTGCTTAATTTGTTCAAATCGTGTCGATACACTTACTAAAATAGTAAAGTCTTTATAGGAAACCTTACGCATTGATTTTATTGATTCGTCATAAATTTTTCCGTGAGCAATCTTTTTATTAATATCTTGTGCAATATGGAAAATCTCAATTTCATCTTTAGTATAAGGACTATCTTCATCTAATGTGCTAGCATCTATAAGGTCTAGTTGTAGTCCATAATCCATGTAATCATCTGTCGCATTATCATAGGTTTTATTACCATATTTTAACATTTGATTATCGATGTAGGCAACCCCACCAATTGCGTGATCCATGAATGATTTAAATACGGTGTTAATGTCATCTAACATTTCTTTTCGAGAACGAAAGTTAGCATTTAAGTCAATGTTCATGCCTGTTTCATCTTTTTGGTAACGGTTGTACTTATCCGTAAATAGTTTTGGTTCTGCATGCCTAAATCTATAAATTGATTGCTTAACATCGCCAACCATATATACGTTATTTTCAGTAATAGCATGAATAAATGATTCTTGCATGTGATTAGTATCTTGATATTCATCAATCATCACTTCGTGAATTGAGGATGTTAGTTCTTCTTTTACTAAAGAATTTTCAGTTATAATTTTGTAGGCAAGTCGAGCAACAGTAGAAAAATCCATCATTTCACGTTCTATTTGCGCATTTAAATAACGTTCATCAAGTTGTTTTATAAGTGTTTTTATGATGGGGATATGTTTACTACTATTAATAAAATCTTTGTAATGTGCTTCTTTAGGCTTAATTAAATAGTCGTTTTTTAATCTGTCGAGCATTTTTTTTAAGTCTGCTCTTTCAACATCAAGACGCTCTTTATCTAAAGTATTCCCTTCAGCATTTAATTTTTTAGTCGTGCTTGCGCTATTGGGTAAACTGGGATTAGATTGTATAAAATGATATAACGTATCATAATCTTCGGTTTTGAGTAAAATTGAAAAAGCATGATATACTGTATCAACATATTGGATAGCGATATCTGAATCTAGGGTTTCGTATAAGGAATCTAGGCTTCTTTTAAACGCAACTTGCGTTTCTTTTATTTGATCTAAAAAACGATTAAATAATCGGTTAAATGTTGATTCATTAAAATAATCAAGGGTAAATTTTTCAAGTAACTCATCGAAATTAGTGTGCATGACAAGTTGATTATGAAAATAGATGATTTGCTCTTTTAAAGTTTTATCATCTTTGATTTCATAGGTTTTGATGTAGTCTAAGAAAGCCTCATCTTCTTGTTCATAATAAGTTAAAAAGAGTTCATCAATCATTGCTTTTTTGAGTAGTGTTATACGCACACTATCCCCAATTGAAACATTTTTACTTATATTTTGGTAGTAGCCGTATTTTTTTAAAATAAATAAAGCAAAACTATCAAATGTTTGAATGTGAGAAGCATCTAAGGCTTGAATCGCATTTGTAATATTTTCTGTTGGTTCTTCATTCATAAGTTTATTGCGAATACGCATTTTCATTTCTTTAGCCGCGGCATTTGTAAATGTTAAAACAACTAATGACTCAATCGGTATGCCTTTAATGACTTTTTGGATTACGCGCTCACTTAATACTGCCGTTTTTCCGCTTCCTGCTCCAGCACTTACTAATATGTTTTTACCGGAAGAATCAATGGCTTTTTGTTGGGGTGCTGTAAAATTAATTTTTGCCATAGGTATCCTCCTTTAAACGTATAAACAGTTCATTTTCATCTTTTGGAACATTTAATGGCTCATAATCTTCTAGCTTCTTATAACATATATCTTTAAACTGACAATACATACAACTTAAGTCATTGCCTTTTAAATCTTTTTTAGGATTGATTTTAAAGTCTCCGTTTAAAATATCTGAGACTGCTTTTTTTATGAGTGTTTCAATGTGCATAACAAGTAGGTTTAAGGCATCTTTATCAAATGTTTTAACAGTAGAATATAAAGTGTCATTGGCTTTAAATCGCATCCCCGCAATAAAGGAATCACTCATAGCCTCTTTATCAATTTTTAAGACCTCATCTTCTTGATTAATTGTATATCCTCTTAATTTTAAAGTATCTAAAAGAAGGGTTTCGTAATCAGTTTGATCTTTATTTTTAAGCGGTTTGGGTAAAATGGTTTGTTCATAAAAACCACTCACCGTGTAGTCTTCTTTGAAGACTTCTTTTAATAATAAAATGTAAAAGATTAACTGTGCATTAAATCCGTAATAACTTTCTTTAAGCTTAAGTGTTGGTTTTCCTGTTTTATAATCAATTAATACAAAATGTTTTGTATTGTTTTCTTCATACATAAGAATCTTATCAATGACACCACTAAATATAACTTCTTTATCCTCATGATAGGTTTTTTCTACTTTAAGTTCACTTTCATATAAGCTAAATGCGGATTGATTATGTTGTTTTTTAATGGTTTCAAACACTTTAATTAAAGTGTTGTAACTATTCATTAAGAAAAACTGTTCTCTTTTTGAATAGTGATTGCCTTGTTTTTCTAATACTTTTTGTAAAGTTTCATCGATGGCTTCTTTTGATAATGATTCTTCTTTAATGTAATGTTCTAATACATCATGGAAAAAGACCCCTAAATCAATCGCTAGGGTTTCATTAAAATCTTGGAGTTTTAATAGGTGTTCCATAAGATATCTAAACTTGCATTTAAAGTAGGTATTTAGTTTAGTATAAGATAGTCTTAATGGGCTTTCTATTAGTTGATCAATGGTTGGTTTTGAAAGGGGCATAAAGGTATTATCAAACGGGATAAAATAGTCTTTAAATTGTTCATAATGAGCTTTTAAATCTTCATGATCTTCGTGATAAATATTATAGGTATCTAGGTGTTGTTTTGTGGCTAATAAATCATATTTTTCACCGTATCTTGATAATTTTCTATCTACTGGGTGTAACGTTTTTACTTCAAATGTATCTTCTATTTCAGTAAAGAAAGTTGATGCATAGTAGTGTTCAGTTAATCCACTTAACGCGTAAGTTAAATAAACATTATCAATATGTGTGAATGTTTTTAGGATATTTTCTTTAATTTGATGATTAATTATATTTGCATTTGGATAATGAATGAGATTTTTTTCAGTTTGGTTTAAGTAGTCATCTTCAGTGTTAAGTTTTGGAAAATAAGATTCTGCACAGCCTAATAAGAATAGGGTACTTGTTTCATGAATATTTAGTTGATTAAAAGAGATTATTTCTACGCCTTTTAAACCTGAATATGGTTTAATAAAGGTGGTTTTTAAGGTTTGTTCAATAAAAGGTTTCAGTGTTTTAAATGAGCCTTTTTCAAGGACAAAAGGGTTAAGTGTTTGAATCAGTTTAGTGTATATTCTTAGCCGCTTTACTTGGAATGGCTCTGGTTTGATAAAGTTGAATGCTTCATCTAGTTGATCATAAATTGGTGCGTCTTTAAGTTGATCTAAGTAGTTAAGCAATGTTAATGTGTCTTCAAATTTAAGTAATGGTTGTTTTTCATTTATTGAAAAAGGAATCTCAAATGATTTAAATATTTCCTTAACTAATGGTATATACTCATCACTTGATAAAACAACTTTAATGGTCTGCATAGCATCTTTATCTAAACGGTCTCTAATGAGGTGCGCAACGGTTGCGATTTCTTCTTTTGTCGTGTTAAATGATCCTTTATATACGTTTGGCAACGTATTTGAAACTTCATTAAAGACTTGGAAATCTGTAATTAATTCTAAACGGTTTAAAGCTTCACTTAATAGCGGATGATAAGGCAAATCAACAAGGACTGTTTTATCTTTAAACAACAATGATTGTTTGGTTAAATAGTGAATTCTAGTTGTATTTAGCAAATCACTTTTTAGTGATTTTAGTTCATTTAAACGTGGGGTTTCATAGTCATTGTTTTCGTCAATTAATGGTAAGAATTTCATTAAATTTTCCATTATAGCAGGTTTTAAATTGCGCGATTGACTCGCATAAAAGACCGCGTTATTTTCTGTTTTAAAAAAGACCTCGTCAAAAAGGTCTTGCATACTTATAAAACGAATAGCTTGAAACACTTTCTCACGAGAAAGTGCTTTAAGTAATGTTTGTTTGGTTTGATGATTTGTAATGATTAGGCATTCTTTTTGTGATGCTTTTATTGCTTCTAATAACCTCATAAGTACACCTCAGTCATTATTTTTTTAATGCGTTAGTTCTTAATTGTCCACAAGCTGCATCAATATCTGCGCCCATTTCTCTTCTAAGTGTTGCTTGAATCCCTCGTTTAATTAATTGTTTATAAAATTTACTGGCTTGGTCTTCTACACTTGCTTGAAAATTAAACTCTTCTACAGCGTTATATCTTATAAGATTGACATAACAATTAAGCCCTCTTAATAAATCAGAGAGTTGATTGGCATGTTCGATTGTATCGTTTATTTGATCTAACAAAATATATTCAAAGGTCACTCTTCTATTGGTTTGGCCAAGATAATACTTTACGGCTTTTATAAGTTCTTTTAAAGGATAACTTTCGTTTATTTTCATAATGCTTGAACGAATTTTATTATTCGGTGCATGAAGACTAACGGCTAAATTTACTTGTTTATTTTGATCTGCAAAAGCGTATATTTTAGGAACGATTCCGCTGGTTGATACAGTAATATGACGTGCGCCAATTTCTAAACCAAATGGGTCGTTTATAACATCGATAAACCCCATTACATTGTCATAGTTATCAAAAGGTTCTCCTGTGCCCATAATTACAACATGAGAGATACGAACCTTTTCTTTATTTTGAACTTCTGTCACTTGCATTACCATTTCCGCGATAGTCAAATTACGGATACGTTTTTGAAGACCCGATGCACAAAAAGAACACCCAATATTGCACCCAACTTGCGTGGTAATACATAAACTATCCCCATAATCATGGTGCATTAATACTGATTCGATTAAATGATCATCATGTAATCTAAATAAATATTTTTTGGTGCCATCTTTTGCGACTTGTCTTGTGAACATAAATAATCGTTCAAATTGATACTTTTCATGTAGGAATACTCTTAAGTCTTTGCTGATGTTTGTCATCTCTTCAAACGACGTTACTTGATGTTTATATAACCACTCAAATATTTGTCTAGCGGCGAACGCTTTAAAGTTATGTCTACTTAGTGTTTCTTTTAGAGAATCTAGTGTCTCATTATATATGTTTTTCATTAAATCACCTAGTATGATTATATCATATATAGGCGTATTTTCGGCATTTAAAATGATGTTTGACAGAACTATTTAGTCTGTGTTTATTTAATCAATACGATAAAAAAAGAGGCCGAGGCCTCTTAAGATTTAGTCTTGGTGTTTTAGTAAAACTTCTTTAGGATCTACATAGTCATAACCAAATGCATCTGCAACGGCTTTATAAACTACGTGTCCACCTAATACGTTTAATCCTTTTAACAATGGTTCTGAATCTAAACAAGCAATACGGTATCCTTGATTAGCAATATCAAGTGCGTATGGGATGGTTGCGTTTGTTAAAGCAAATGTTGATGTACGAGGGGTTGCTCCGGGCATGTTTGCAACACTATAATGAATAACACCGTGTTTAACATAAACAGGATCATCATGTGTTGTAACGCGGTCGATTGTTTCAACTGAACCACCTTGATCAATTGAGATATCTACGATTACCGAACCTTCAGGCATGTTTTTTACCATTTCTTCAGTAACAATTTTGTTCGCTTTAGCACCAGGTATTAAAATAGTTGAAATCACTGCATCGGCTGTTTTTAACGACTCTGCAATGTTTAATGGGTTTGATTTTAAAACAGTTACTTCCTTATCAAAAATATCTTCTAAATAACGCATACGGTCTTCATTTAATTCAATGATAGTAACGTTTGCACCAAGTCCAATTGCCATACGAGCAGCACTTATTCCTGCAACACCGCCACCAATTACGACGACATTACCACGTGCGACACCTGGAACACCAGATAGTAACACACCGCGTCCGCCACGATGTTTTTCTAAATGGGTTGCTGCAACGATTGTCCCACGACGACCTGCAACCTCACTCATCGGACGAAGTAATGGTAAACTATTACCAACTTGGACCGTTTCATAAGCAATGGCTTTACATTTAGATTCTATAAGCGCTTTAGTCAGCTCAGGTTCTGCTGCTAAATGTAAATAAGTGAATAAAATTAGGTCTTCTCTGAAAAAGTTATATTCACTTGGTAGTGGCTCTTTAACTTTGATAACCATTTTTTGTGACCATGCTTCTTCGGCAGTGTCAACGATTTTTGCGCCAGCAGCGATAAATTCTTCATTTGTAATACCAGACCCAAGTCCTGCATCTACTTCAATAAACACTTCATGGTCTGCATTAACAAGTACACTTACACCAGCAGGTGTAATCCCTACACGGTTTTCATTATTTTTAATTTCTTTTGGTACGCCAATTTTCATAACTTGCCTCCTAATATTTTCTGTTTTAAGCACGACTATATTTTAACAAACAACCCACCCCTTTACAACCTAAATATTAAAAAAATGTAAGGGTTTTTATAATCTGTCTAAAATAGGCCTTTTAGCCCTCTATAACAAGAAAAAAATGAGGATATAAAATCCTCATTCACTTTCAATATATTCATTTGTTTTTGATTTAGGTGGGTAGTTTTCATGGACAACAATTGTTTTAAAGATTTGATTGTGGATTCCTCCAACACTTGGGTTAACAATGATCGAAATAAGACTGACAAGTACCACACCAAAAATGATGTATGAAACAATATTTTCTATAATATTATACGCATTTACATTGATTAACATCAGTGGAATAAAAGGTAAATAAAAGTAAGCACCCCACCAAATAATATTACGTAAGCTAAGTACTATCCATGAAGGTGTTTCTCGTTGTAAATTAACCACTTTTATTTTTTGTGTTTTCTTTCCATAGGTTTGGCCGTTTCTAATTGAAGGAAAATAGCCATAATATAGGATTACAATGATTACAGCAATGATATTTCTCATAACAGTAAATACTACGTGATTCGTTTGGGTTAAATCCAGTGGGGTTTCAGTACTAAATTCAACGCCTAAAATTGCTGAAAGGATAGCTACAGCTATGAAAATCCCGGTAGCGGTTATTAATACATCGATAATGGCTGCAATAAAACGCTGTTTTGTTATTTTCTCTTTATATTCCATAAATAGCCTCCTTATTCATTCCATGGATCACTTTTTTTTGAATAGGTTTCAAACTCATCATCAAATGGGTCAAATGGTTTTACTTTCTCTGAATCTTTCGCTTCATCTAAATTAAGGGATTCATTTCCATTGATTTGGTAGCGTTCATCTACAACAAGCGTATTAAAGATTCTATCATGTAGTCCTTCCCCATTTTTATCCGTTAATATCATAATTAAACTTACAAGTATCAACAAGCCTGTCACAAATGAAAAACTACTTGAAGTGGCAATAAACGATTCTACACTAACTAAATAGATTGCTAAAGCAGGTAAGGTTAAATAATTTTGCCATAGCGTCATAGTACGCGCTGCATGTAGAGGCAATGTAGGATTTTCTCCTGTTTTTTTCATCACAACTTTTACACGCATCAGTTTTTTCCCTAATGTTTGGCCGTTATATTTTGATGGGATATATCCGAAATATATAACACCTATAATCACTGTTATAAGTGTAATGACAATGGTGTATTCTACAAACTCATTGGTAACTAAATCAAGTATTTCCATAAAATTTTCAAATTCTAAGTTGATTCGAAAAGCAATAATTAATATCGTAGAAATGATTCCTTCAATAATACTCATAATAAATCCATCGATAATGGCTGCTAGTAAACGTTCACCTTTAACATTTTTTCTGTAATGCATGGTATCACTCCTTATTCTCATATAAAAATAATACAGCGGATTTTATAGATGTGCAATCATAAATGAAAAAAATGGCGAATTACACCATTTTCTTCATTCTTAAGCTTTATTTTTATGGATTTTAAATTTTCGTATGTAATTGTTTCATTTCTAACTTATAAACAATAAATGATAAACTTCCAGTTACAAAATCAGCTACAAAGAATGTCCACCAAATACCTATGATTCCGAAATAATAAGTTAAAATCATGGCTGCGGGGATAAAGAAGATAAAACGTCTAGATAAAGCAACCACAAACGCTCTAAACGGATACCCCATCGCTTGGTAAGTACTTGATAGGATAACTTGATAGGTCACAAAGCTAAACCCTAAGGCGACGATTCTAAAGGCCATCGCACCTTGTTGAACAAACACTTGATCATCTGCACCACCAAATGCCATAAATAAATACTCCGCAAATATAATAACAATCACTAATACAGTGGTGAAATAGATAAACAAGAGTTTGGACGTATACCCAATCACTTCATATAATCGGTCATAAAACTTAGCACCAAAATTAAACCCAACAATAGGTACCATCCCTTGAACCAGTCCAAACCCCGGCATCAAGCTAAAGCGTATAAGCCTATTTATGACACCATAAATGGATATATAAATGGCAGGGTCTCCTACTGCGTAAAAGACAATTAAGTTATTTACAATAACGATTAACACCCCACCCATCGCTGTTCTAACAAAAGAAGGCAGGCCAATCGCAAATATTTCACCCATCATTTTAAAATCAATTCGGTAGATTTTTCTTAAATCAATCATTAAAGATGACTTTCTACTTAATGCCATCGCAAACACATATATAAATGAAACAGTTTTCGCAATGGCTGTTGCCATTGCAGCCCCTGATACACCTAAACCTAATCCAAAATCAAAAATAAAAATCGGATCTAAAATAATATTTAGCCCTGCACCAATCATTAAAGAGACCATCGCAACTTTAGGTCTTCCCTCAGCACGCGTTAAATTATTAAACACAATAGATAGCGAAAATGGGACTAATGCAATAAGTATTATACGTAAGTAATCTCTAGCATAATCGATATTACTTTCAGTTGCGCCAAATAACACTAACAACTGATCTAAATAAATATACGCAATAAGTGAAATAGATATCGATAAAATTAAGTTTACCATTATTGCAGTGTTCACAGCTTTTTTCATGGCTTTTTCATCTTGTCTTCCAAAAGCACGTGAAAAAACCGATGAACTACCAACACCAATCATAAGTCCAATCGCTAAAACAATCATTTGAATAGGATACGCTATAGATAAAGCCCCAATCGCTATTGTCCCTGAACCCCACGCCACAAAAAAGGTATCAACGAGATTATAAAGTGCGTTAATAATCATGGCTGCCGTTGCGGGAATTGCTAGTTTGAAAAGGAGTTTTCTAACTTGCATGTAGCCTAACATGTCACTGTTTTGTTTGTTCATGAAATCACTACTTCCATATTTATTATAACAAACTTTTTTGATATGTTAAGGGCTATATAAAATTCATTAAAAAAGGTGCCTAAGCACCTAATTTTTCAACTTCTTCAATTTCTGGCATACTCTTTAAAATGAATAACCCAAACGATGCAATAAGTAACTGGATTAAATTCCCAGGAATACTAAGTGCAGCAACTTGAAGTCCGTAACCTAAATAGAAAGCTTCAAACAATAGATAAACCACCACAATTATGGCCCCACCTGCAAATAAAGCTAAGACGTTTTTTGTCATGTTTTTTCCTTGACCTTCTTTAGATTGTGCCCCTAACCCAAAGACAAACCCAGCCAAAATGCGTGCTACAAATGTCCCAGGTGCCCAGTAAGCCCATTCAGATAAAAGATCAAATAAAGTCATCCCAATACCGCCACTTAATGCTCCATAGCGTTTTCCATACTTAACCGCTATTACAAACATGACCAAGGTTCCTATATGTACTAACCCACCTTGTGCCATGAAAATCGGAATATGTACACGAATATTTGTTGCTACAAAAACAATTGCAATAAATAATGCCGTTCTAACCATTACTTTAGTTTTATTTGTCATAAAAAAAACACCTTTCTTTTTTAAATCAAGTCTATTATAATAATAATGTGTCATGTTTTAAATAGACAGTTTAACTAAAATTGGAAGTGGTCAGATGATATTAAATAAATCTTTAAATACACCGTTATACATGCAAATTTATTCATTTTATAAACATGCAATATTAGAAAACACTTTAAGTGCCAATGAAAAATTCCCTTCAATAAGGCAGTTAGCCTTAAAACATAGTTTAAGTAAAACCACTATTGAAAAAGCCTATAATCAATTACTAATTGAGGGTTACATAGAAAGTTATCCTAAAAGTGGTTATTATGTCGCAAAACTTGATTTAATTAAAACCAAAGATCCTATAACAAATCCAAAAAGTCAGTTGGTTAAATCCTTTATAAATCAATATCAAAGTATGCATTCTTTTGATCTGAATCAGTTTAAAAAATGTATGCAAGATATAATGCATTATGAGGGTCATCTATTATTTGAACCTTTAAATCCTCAAGGAGAATATGCACTAAGACATGAAATTAGAAAACATTTAAATGAAGAACGTGGCGTCGTATGTCAAAGTGATCAAATCATTATTGCTTCAGGAACTCAAAATCAACTTATGAATCTTGCAGCACTTACTTCAAAAAGACGTGTGGCTTACTTAGTCCCACTATTTAGTCGTGCAAAGCATGTGTTTGATTTACTTAAATTTGAATCAATCCCTTGTCATACGATTGATGAAATGATTCAAACAAAAGCAGATTTTATTTACATTTCTCCTTCAAATCTATATCCTAGTGGTTCTGTTTTATCGGTTAAAGACCGCTTAAGGCTTATTCGCTATGCACAAGAGAATAAAGCCTTTATTATAGAAGATGATTATAATCACATTTTTAGATATAATGCAGCACTCATCCCTTCTATCCAAGGTTTAGCTAAAGGTAACCACGTGATCTATATTGGATCATTTTCAAGAAACTTACTCATTAGTATGCGTATGAGTTATATGGTGCTTCCTTTTGAACTCATTAAGGCATACCTAGATACACCAAGATTTGCCCAAACTGTATCTAAAATCGATCAATTAAGCTTGGCTAAATTTATGCGTGATGGGCATTATAAAAAACATTTGAGACATTTATCGCATGATTCAAAAAAGCAAAACGAATCTATTCAGTCGTTAATTGAAACTTATCCTTTTAGTGAAGCGGTATTAACTATAGGTGGGTTAGAAAGTAATTTACACATTCTATTTAAAGTACGAACAAAATCTCAAATTGAACGCATTAAAGAACGCGCGAAAAAGTACCCTGTGTACATTCAAACTTTTGAAGAACTTCCTACAAGTTTTTTACTGCCTTATAGTAACTTAAGTAGTGATGTATTAAAACAAGTGTTAGATTATATTTTTACATAAAAAAACATCCCGAGGGATGCTTTTTTTTATCTAAGCGTTGCTTGGTGATCTTTCTCAAGTGTTTTAATGATTTTATTGACTAAATCATCAATTTCTTTTGTTTCTAAAGTTTTTTGTTTATCTTCAAAAATCATCCGTAAAGCAATAGATTTTTCATCTTCTTTTACGTGTTCACCCTCATAAACATCAAATATTTTGACATTGCTTAATCGTGCTTTAGCAATAGCCTTAATCGAATCTATAATGGTTTGTGCCGGTAAACTGTTTTTACAAACAATCGCAATGTCTCTTGAGATACTCGGATATTTTTGGATACTTTCATACATGATTTTATCTTGGGTTAATTTATAAATAGCCTCAAGTTCAATTTCTAAAACATATACATCTTTTAAATCGCGTGATGAGGCTTGTTGAGGATGAATCTTTCCGATATGACCAATCACGGTATCTTCTTTAATAATCAATGCCGTTTGATGAGGATGATAATTATTTATTGTGGTTTTTTCATAACGAACATCTAATAAATTTATGCGGTTAAATAACGCTTGAGCAATCCCTTTTAGTGTATAGAAATCGGTAGGCTTTGATGGTTGCCAACCGTAATCTTGAAATTGTCCATGCATGGCAATGGCTAGAACTTCTGTTTCTTTTTCTTTCGTATAACGTTTACTAATTTCATAAATATGGGCATCGTGTTGCTTGCGTGCCACGTTATAACTGATGACTTCTAATAACCCATTAATTGGCGTTAAAATTAATGATTTACGGTGTTCAATCATTGGATTAGCAAGTTTCACTGGATTTAAATTTGGCATGCGGACAAAATCAAATAAAGTGTCTTCATTACTTAGACTATAAGTGATGACTTCTGTTAATCCTAAGTTTGTGAGTGCGGTTCTAGTGGTACGTTTGAATTTTTGGTAAGCGGTTAATCTACCTAAAGATACGGTTACAGGTAGTGTGTTAGGCAATGTATCATAACCTGCTAAACGTCCAATTTCTTCAATAATATCTTGGTAGTTTTCAAAATCTTGTCGTCTTGAAGGTTTTTCGATTATAAAAGTTGTCTCTTTTAATTTATAGTTTAGTGCTAATCTTCTAAATAAATCTTTGATACTTTCCACTGTATGATTACTGCCTAAAACACGGTTAATGGTTTCAAGTGATAACTCAATCATTAGCGGGGTTTTTTCTGAGTGATCAAAATAAGCAATCCCTTTTCTTGGGTTTCCACTGGCATACTTAGTAAAAAGTTCAGTGGCGCGTTCTAACGCAAAACGGGTATTTATTGGATTCACTTTACGTTCAAAACGCGTTGAAGATTCACTTCTTAAATCAAGTCTTGATGATGTTAACCGTATATTTTTAGGGTTAAAAACAGCACTTTCTAATAAAATACTTTTGGTTTCTTTATAAACTTCTGTCTCAGCACCACCCATAACCCCACCAAGGGCTACTGCTTTTTTACCATTAGTAATAACGATATCTTCGCTTAAAAGCGTGCGTTCTTTATCATCTAATGTAGTAAACTTTTCATTTTCGTCCGCTAAGCGAACGATTATTTCATCTGATGCTAATAAGTCATAATCAAAAGCATGAAGGGGTTGTCCTGTTTCTAACATTACATAATTCGTAATATCAACTACATTGTTTATGGGTCTAACACCTGCAGCAATCAATCTTGCACGCATCCATTGTGGACTTTCTTTAATAACTAAATCATCAATAACACGACCATAATAACTTAAGCAAGCCTCTGTGGTTGTCGAGATTTTCATTGGGTTTTTTAGATTAGATTCTTTTACAACTGGTTGGATGATTTCAAATGGTACATCAAGCATGGCCCCTGTATCATAAGCAACCCCTTGCATAGAAAGTAAATCGGCACGGTTAGGGGTTAAATCTAGTGTTAAGATTTCATCATCAAGTGATAAGATTTTTAAGGCGTCCTCACCTAGGGGGACTTCGTGATTAATTTCGTGAATGCCGGTTTCTTGATGGTATTTATGTTCAATACCAAGTTCATCTAAACTACATATCATGCCATTAGATTCGATCCCACGAATGGTTGTTTTTTTAATTTTAAAATTCCCGGGTAAAACCGCGCCATTAACAGCAACAATAACATATTGTCCAGCCTTTACATTTGGCGCTCCACAAATAATTTGTAAGTTTTCAGTTTTAATATCAACTTGACAAACACTTAGCTTATCTGCATCAGGATGTGGAATACACGTTTTAACATACCCAGTTACTAAGCCTTTAGCGTCGACGAGTTTTTCAACCGATTCTACTTCTTGTGATTTTGTTGAAAATAATGCTTCTAATGTATGTGCATCTTCCTTAAAAGGAATAAGTTCTTTTAACCAATTTATAGATACCTTCATGATTACCTCCTATTTAAACTGCTTATTGAAGCGTAAGTCGTTTTGATAGAAATGACGAATATCGTCGATTCCATATCTGAGCATAGCAATACGTTCTACCCCCATACCAAAGGCAAAGCCTTGATATTTTTTAGAATCATATCCACTTGCTTCAAGCACGTTATTATGAACCATACCTGCACCAAGTATTTCGATGTACCCAGTTTGTTTACACATATTACAACCGGCACCGTTACACTTTGAACAAGTCACATCAACTTCAACGCTTGGTTCTGTAAATGGGAAATAAGATGGTCTTAATCTGATTTGTCTATCTTTTCCAAACATTGCTTGTGCAACGGCTAGTAATGTCCCTTTTAAATCAGCCATTGTTGTTAGTTCATCAACGACTAGACCTTCTATTTGCATAAACTGATGTGAGTGCGTTGCATCGTCATCATCACGGCGATACACTTTTCCAGGACAAATAATTTTAACTGGTTTTTGCCCACCATATTCTAACATAGTACGGACTTGTACAGGTGATGTGTGGGTTCTAAGTAATGTATCTTCACTGATATAAAAACTATCTTGCATGTCTCTTGCAGGATGATCTTTTGGTAAATTAAGTTTTTCAAAATTTAGTTCATCCGATTCAATTTCTGGACCTTCTTTAACTAAATACCCCATACCGATAAACAAATCTTCTATTTCATCAATGATTTGATTTAACAAATGGGTATTGCCGCCACCAAAATCAGGCCCATCTAGTGTTACATCAATGGTTTCTTTAGCAAGTTTTATTTCTAATTTTTTAGCGTTTAAAAAATCTCTTCTGTTTTCAATTAATGAAGAAAAACGTTGTTTTGCCTCATTGATAGTCTGACCAAAGATTGGTTTTTCATCATTAGGTAAATCTTTCATGTGTTGCATCATTTTAGTCAGTTCAGATTTTTTACCTGTAAATTCAGCTTTTAAATCTTGCAAAGCTTCAATGGTATGAATTTCTTCTAATGCCTTTGAAAGTTTTTGTTCTAAACTTTCTAATGTTTTTTTAATTTCCATAGTCTCACTCCTTCAAAATAAAAAAAATCGTCCTCATAAAATAAGGACGAATTATATCCGCGGTACCACCTTAGTTCTAGCAAAGCTAGCCCTTAACTCTTTAACGCAGAGATACGGATGGGATTAGCATCACTTACAAGCTGAAATAATTAAGTGGGTTATAAGACTTCTCACCAACAGTCTCTCTCTAAAATAACGCATTCTTAATTACATGGTCTTGTGCAACGTGTTACACGTATTATATAAGATTTTATCGCTTTATTCAAGACTTTATCACTTGATTTATTGTAAATAGATTTTATGAATTTGATTTTACATTACTTTCGTTTCTCAATTTCTTAAAGACGTTTTAACCCTATTAACTTTTTATGAATTAAACTAGGTTAAATCATCACATGAAAATCCATCTAACAAATCTAATCCTTAAATGGATTCTCATGATTTAGATAGAAATGGTTAAACTATTTTAGTCTATTTTTTTTCTGAATAACTATCAAAAAAATCTTTGTATTCATCACTATATTCATCTGTTTTAGATTTATTTAAGTTCCCTAAATCTTTATATATTACTTCTTTACTCATAACGGTACTTTTAATCATTAAGAGTATTAAACCAAGTAAAACATATAAAACAATTGGGGTATAAAACAAGGTGAAGTTTGTCGTCTCAATCCAAATAAATAATACATATAGTCCATAATATAGTGCCATAAGTCCAAGGACTAAAAGTGATCGTTTATCGGTTGATAACACATGTTTAATTTTAGGATGAATCGCTAAATACATGGTAATAATGATGACAAATGTGACCGTTAGCCACACAATAAAAATAATGGGCAGTGCATCATATTGATAAGGTTGATCGTATAAATATTCTTCAAAGCTTGCGTAATCAGGAAAAAATCCAGCGTTAATTTGGTTATTAGTATTTACTATTTTACCGTCTTGGTAAATGCCAACAATTAATCCTTCTGTGCCGGTTAAAATCCCGTAGTAATTTATATTATAATCATTAAGAGAAGGATTATAAAGACTCGTTCCATTATTATTACTTTTAAAAAGCCCATAACCAGTTGGAAAATAATCATCCATTGTATTTAAATTTACGTTTTCTAAGTTTACTAAAATATGATCTGCTTTGTAAAAATTAGGATCACTAACCACAATTTCAATATGATCAATAAAAATGGTATCTGCTAACCCAAAACGATTTGGAATCATTTGATTTACATATGAAAAATCGTAACTATCTAAATAAGGATATCTTTCTGTTTGAGCAAGATATTCTTCTTCTGTTAAAGGGTTCATTATCCAACTAACATGTTGATACAATCCTTCTTTTTCACGCATCAGTGACTCATAAGTAAATATCTCAGAATATCTATCTAATCGTACAAATGAACCAAAAATGTACTCATCTGTTATTAGTCCTTCAGCATGAATTGTACCAAAATAGTAGACGATATCACCATTTTGACCTTCTGAATAAGGCTTAGCTAATTCAGTCCAAGGTACAATGCTGATTTCTTCATAGGATAACACTGAAAGATAGGATACAAATAGTGTTGCTATAAAAGCTGTTAAAAACATAGATAGTGTTTTCATATACCCTCCTATATAATAAGGCATCCTAGCTAGGATGCCTTAGATTAAGCTGTAATTTTTAAGAACAAATCAATTTCTTCTTTAATTACACTTAGCGACTGATCCCAGAAATCTTCTTTACTTACGTCAATACCCACTAAACTAGCAACATCTTCAACTGACATTTGACCTGTTTTTTGTAGTAGTGTATCTATATCTTGTGCAAATCCTTTTCCTTTTTCTTGGAATTTTGCATAAATTCCTTTGGCAAATAATAATCCAAATGCATATGGGAAATTGTAAAAACTAAGCGTACCACTATAATAGTGCCCTTTATTTACCCACATGTAAGGATGTAAAAAGTTAGAATCAAGTGCATCGCCGTATGCTTCTAATTGTGCTTTTTTCATCATTTCATTATATTTCTCTGGTGAAAGCGGTGTTTTCTTTCTAGCTTCAAATACATTTTCTTCGAATATAAACCTTGATAATATATCTACAATAACTTGAGTTGTTCCCATTAGTGATTGTTCTAAGATGAATAATTGTTCTTCTCCTTCAGAATCACTTAACGCTGCTTTTTTAACGATGGTTTCACAAAGCGTTGATGCGGTTTCTGCTACTGGCATTGTGTATGAAGCATTCAGCATTGCTTCTTTAAAAATTCTATCTCCGTGATATGCATGGCCTAGTTCATGGGCTAATGTAATAACATTAGAAAATGATCCATCAAAATTCAGTAATATTCTACTTTGCTTAATTGGATGAAGATTCATACAAAATGCGCCACCACGTTTTCCACTTCTTGGCGTGAAATCAATCCATTCATCGTCATAAGATTTTTGTGCTAAGTCTGCTAAATCGTCTCCAAATGACTTAAAGTTTTTAACGACATAATCGATGGCTTCTTTACTTGTAAAGGTACGTTCACTTGAACCCATTGGTGCAAATAAATCATACCAAGGTAAGCCGTTTTTATGACCAAGTAATTCTGCTTTTCTTTGGAGGTATGCTCTAAACATTGGTAAATGGTTACGCATAGATGCAATCAGCGCATCAAGTGTTTTTTTCTGTAAACGCGAATTATAAACTGCCTCATGTAGAGGACTTTCAAATCCTCTTAAAGCACTTAGTTCATTGACTTCACCCTTAACGCCATTTAATGAAAAAGCTACGGGTTGATCAATTTTTTTATACGCTAAAAGTTCGGCTTCATAGGCTTTTTTACGAACATCTGCATCTTTAGAATGTGCTTTGTTACGGATATCTGATAAAGTAACAATTTGGCCTTCAAATTCAACTTCAACAATACTAGTAAGTAAGCTTTGAAGTCTTCCCCATGCACTTGAACCGGTTTGCATTAATTTTGAAATTAATGCTTCTTCTTGATCACTTAATACATATTGAGCACGGTCTTTAATACTATCTAAGTGATATTGATAAGGTTTTAATGCATCAGTTTCTTCAATGAGTTGGTTTAAGTTTTCAAGTTTTGGAACAAATTTAGAAATTTTTGTATTAAATGGTGTCATTTTACTACCGAGTTGTTGCATTTGATTCATCCAAGCATTTGATGCTTCGTCTTGAGCATTCGTTGCCAGTTGTAAACTTACAAATGCGTATAACTTTAAAAAGTTTGATCTTAAACTTGTGTTTAAGTCAATATACTTAATAAGTTTATCTTTTGCATTATCAAGTGATTCCAATGTATTAGCAAATTCTAATGCTTCATCAATACGTGTTTTTAATGTTTCAATATCTGCTTTAAATTCAGGTGTTTCATACCCTTTGTATAAAGCATTCAGGTTCCATTTTTCCATAATTGCCTCCTATTTTTAACGATTATAATAATCCAGTATTTCTCGAAATTCTTGGGTTAATAAAACTAACCCTAATATAAATATAAGTATCCATACAAATGCGCCAAAGATGGTTGTTGCTAGTAAATATGGGTGAATCTTTCTATTGTCATTTTTATACACGATATAAAATGGTAGTCCTAACCAAGGTAATGGAATCGCAATAATTAAGATGAATGCATACCATAAACCGTTTACTCTTGAAACGGTTTCATTTTCTTCATTTTTAAATGCTTTTTGTTTATTTTATATTGCATTTTAAATGGATTGGGTTTATCCGGTTTATTCATTACTTTCATCCTTTAGATAGCGTAATACCCCTACATCTATAAATAGTATATCATAAATCAATTTTATAAAAAAGACACGGAAATTCCGTGTCTATCTTCTTCCACCGCGAGATCTTAAGATGGCAAGTAATCTTAAAATTTCTAAATATAACCAAATAAGCGTTACGAGTAACCCTAAAGATAAAATCCATTCATAGCGTTTATCTATACTTCCATGTACTGCTTTTTGTATATTATCAAAATCAATGAGTAAATAAAGCGAAGCTAAAATGACACCTACAATGGTAATTCCAAATAAGAAGCCAATACTTGCTGTCCCTGTAATCATCGCGAATATGAAGAAAAACAATGATGAAAATACAAGGCCAATAAGCATCATATACATGAAGCTTCTAAAGAAGTCATTAACAACGATTAATCCGCTTCCAAACAAGATTAACATTCCGATAAATACACCGAGTGTTGCTAGTAGTGCTGTTGCAACGATACCATCGCCAAAACTAATTTGGTACATGCTCGAAATGGCTCCTAAAAATAGTCCTTGAGCAACGGCATAAAAAACAGATGGAATACGCGCAGATTGAGGCCTTACAAATGCAAAAATAATACAAATGAACCCTACAATTGGTGCGACGATAATCGCAATAATTAATCCGTTACTAATGGTATCGAGATTATAAAACTGGACAGCCGTAAACGCGCCAACAATCATCATGATTGCTAAAAGAAATGTTGTTTTAAGTGTTACCCCTTTATAGGTTACAACATTTGAATAGTCTACGCTTGCTTGGCTGTGTACGCGAGCAAAGACTGGGTTGTGTGAACGAAATCTCATATAAACTCACTCTCCTTGATGTTTTTCAATAATATTATACTATAAATCAAATAAATTTATCTGCCCAGTTTCAGGTAAATCACCAAAAGCACCAAGGGCATCCAGTTTATTAAATAAAGTCGTTGATAAACTAGTACGTTCTTTTACATCTTCTCTTGATGTAAAGGGTTTTTCGTTTCTTGCTTCTATAATGGTTTGGGCTACTTTTTGTCCAAGACCATCTAAAGCTACAAACGGTAATCGAATCGATTTTCTTTCTTTAGAGATAATAAAGTCTCTAGCATCTGAGGCCATAATATCAATTGGATCAAACTTAAATCCTCGTTTTACCATTTCAAGTGCAATTTCAAGTACGGTATATAAACGTTTTTCAACTTCAGTTGCTTTATTGCCTGCATCATCAATTTCTTGCATGCGTTTTTCAATTGCGTATTCGCCACCTTGCATAGAAATTAAATCAAAGTCTCTTGCACGTTTTGAGAAGTAAGCTGAATAAAAGTAAATCGGTCTGTGAACTTTAAACCAGGCAATTCTAAGTGCCATCATTACATAAGCTGTTGCATGGGCTTTAGGGAACATATATTTAATTTGACCTGCACTCCATATATACCATTCAGGTAAATTATGTTCGCGCATAATCATTGTATAACCGTGCCATTGATCAGGACTAACTGCTGCTTTACCTTTACGAATAAACTCAGATATTTCAAAGGCAACTTCACTTTTTAATCCATGTTGGATTAAAGTAACCATGATATCATCACGGCACCCAATCACTTCTTTAAATGGGACTTTTCCAAATTTTTCATTTTTCCCAGTAACAAGCGTTTCAGCATTATTTAACCAGACGTCTGTTCCATGAGACAATCCAGATATTTTAACGATATCCGCAAAGGTTTTTGGACGAGAATCTCTTAACATACCTCTTACAAATGACGTTCCCATTTCAGGTACACCAAAACTTGCTACTTCACTATTAATATCGCTAGGTTTTAATCCAATGACTTCAGTACCACTTAATAATTGATATACTTTCGAATCATCAAGTGGAATATCTATCGCATCTTTAAAAGGGAAACTAATTGGGTCTTCTTTGACAAAATCCATTAAATAACGAATCATAGTCGGGTCATCATGCCCTAATACGTCAAGTTTAAATAGATTGTCCTCAAATGAATGATAATCAAAGTGCGTAGTACGCCATGATGAATCCGTTGCATCTGCGGGGTATTGTACTGGGGTAACATCATAAATTTCTTTATAATCAGGTACCACAACTATTCCCCCTGGATGTTGGCCTGTTGAGCGCTTAACACCGGTAATTACTTTTGCACGACGTTCAATTTCAGCTTTACGCAATGTTAAATCCTTTTTCTCAATATAACCTTTAACATAACCATAAGCAGTCTTATCGGCAACAGTAGAAATTGTTCCTGCTCTAAAGGCACGTTCTGGTCCGAATAGTTCACGTATATATTCATGTACGATTGGCTGATAGTCTCCAGAGAAGTTTAAATCAATATCCGGTACTTTATCGCCTTTGAATCCTAAGAAGGTTTCAAACGGGATATCATGGCCATCTTTTTTAAGAGGATGCTTACATTTAGGACACTCGATATGTTTTAAATCAAATCCGCTACTGACATCATCTAGTAAACTTTGTACACCGCGTTCATCAGGACGTATCCCGTACTGTGTTTTTTCTTCTGGACTCATTTTAAAACTAGAGTAGTGACACTTTGGACAAACATAATGAGGCGGTAATGGATTAACTTCTGTTATATCCATAAAAGTTGCGACCAAACTTGAACCAACTGATCCTCTAGATCCAACTAAATAGCCTTCATCAAGTGATTTTTTTACAAGTAAATGAGAAATATAGTAAACGGTAGAGAACTTATTTTTAGTAATAGAGGTCATCTCTTTTTTCAAACGATCCTCTACTAATTTTGGTAGTGGATTTCCGTATAATTCGTAAGCACGTGAATACACCATCTTCTCCATATGTTTTTCGATTGATGGAATCCCTTTAGAGGCTAAAAAATCATCTGTTGGTGCGAATAAATCTTTGGAAAATGCTTGAACATAATCAATAGAATCTGCAAGTTTATTAGGGTTTTCTATAACAATTTTTCTCACTGTAGCTTCATCTAAAAACGGAAAAGATGCAAGCATTTCATCTGTGGTTCTAAAATACTGAGATGGGATTTCCTTATAACGTGATAGCGGATGTAATCCCCCTCCTACTACAGGGGTTTGAATATAGATGTCACGATATTTTACTGAGTGCTTATCAATATGATGAACATCACCAGTAGCGATGACTGGAATGTTGAGTTGTTCTCCTACACGGATAATCTTTTTAAGTGTTTCTTCAATAACCGATTCGATATTTTCCATATCTTGACCTAAGTGAAGATAATCTTCAAACGGTTGAATCTCAAGATAGTCATAGTATTTAGCTTTTTCTAATAGCGCTTCTTCTCCTTGATTGAGTGCAACTTCAAAGAAAGAACTGTTCATACACCCACTACCAAGTAATAACCCTTCTTTATGTTTATCAAGTACTTTTTTAGGTAAAACAGGTTCTTTAAAGAAGTATTTGGTATTGGCTAAAGAGATCAATTTATAAAGATTTTTTAAACCAGTTTGATTTTTAACTAAGATATTAATATGCTTGCTAATTGCATTTGCATAAGGATTAAATGCTTTTATAACGGTTTGAATTTCTTGTAGTTGTTTATAAGTTTTTACACCAAATCGGTCTAAGTCTGTTAGCATTTGCATGAATATATCCGCGGTTGCACGGGTATCATATTCTGCACGGTGATGTTGTTTTAACTCTACTTTAAATAGTTTGGCTACGGCTTTTAAGTTGAAACGATTTAACTTATCATTATAAAGTTGTCGTGCGATTTGCAGGGTATCTATGGTTGGATAAACTTTATCATATAAATTAACGGCTTTTAAGTTTTCATAAATATGCGCCATATCAAAACGCGCATTATGCGCAACCATAATACTGTTTTCAAAAAACGCTTTAAATTTTGGTAATACTTTATCAATGGTTTCGGCATTTGAAACATCTTGTTGGGTAATCCCAGTCAATGTTTTAGTAAACTCAGTTAAGGTTTCTTCTGGATTTACAAAGGCATTAAAATGATCCACGATCGAATGGTTTTTAATTTTTATTGCAGAGATTTCAATGATTTTAGAAAAGTTAACACTTAATCCTGTTGTTTCAATATCAAATACAGTATACGTTGCATCACGTAATGAGCCTTCATATTGATTCCATGCCATTAATACATCTGACTCATCAACAAAGTTAAACTCTACCCCGTAAATCGGTTTAATGGGTTTATTTTTAGTTACTTTGAAAAATTCAGGGAATGATTGGGCAGTGTTATGATCAGTTAAAGCAATTGCTTTATGTTTAAAACGTAGGGCTGTTTCTACAAAGTTTTCAATCGAATCTATTCCGTCTAGGGTAGACATTTTTGAGTGTAGGTGTAGTTCTACACGTTTTTCTTCTGCTAGGTCTTCTCTTAGTTCTTGTACAATGACGTGATCTGTACGTTCTATGGCAAGTGCAGTTAAGACAACCTCATCAACAAATTGGTCGTACTGAGCGGTCCCTTGAACTTTCATATACATATTACTTTCAGTTTCACGTAAGAATTTTACTTCTTCTTGATCACGCACAAACTTTTTAATATAAATGGAGTCTTCTTCATCACTTAATACAAAAGTAAATAACGTTGTTTTACCGTTAATACGGCGTTCATCAACATTCATTACGACGGCTTCAAGTGTGAAATCTGCTTTATGATGTTCTGATTTATAACGGGTTAACTCATCATCTGTAACAGGGATATCCTTAATACGGTGAGAGATTTTTTTAACGGTTCTATCTTTAAAAGTAATATAACGTTTAACATCTGTTTTTTCATGATGCGCATGTTCACGTTCAGCAGTCATCATTTCTTCAAAATCAATTTGTTCAATTCTTTCGGTTATGGTTGGTTCATTTTCTGAATAACGAATACTTAGTTTTGCATCAAATCCTAGTTCTTTTAATGTGGTTTCAATGTCATAAATCATGCCTTCTACATAAGAACCATCTTTTGGACATATAATATTTAAATGGAACGGTTTTCCATTTTTTTCAACTTTAAATTCACTAATCGCTTCATAGCGTGGGCGTGATTTTTTAAGTTTTTCAAGGACATGATAATAATACGCTTCTAAAAATGTATCGTCTTGTACTTTGTAATCAATTAAAAAGCGCACATGATTGCAACTTTGTGCGTAAGCTGGAACGTTTTCTAGGTGTTGTTCAAGCACTTTAAAAACCTCTAATTCTAGAGGTTTATCGAGTTCGATATTAAAAAACCATTCAAGACGCGCTTCATCGACAGTAAGTTCGATAAGTTTGCCGGTAATGGTTTGTTTATAGTTCGTTAACTCTAAAAAATCTAATAGTTTTTCGAATGCTCTTTCCATAATGTCACTCCAATTTTATCTCTTTTATTATAGCATAGGAACAAGACTTATGCGC
>NZ_JBIOAG010000021.1:0-36180 GCF_043951795.1 Liberiplasma polymorphum
AATATTATGAAAATTAGTGTTAAACATTTGTATGCACAACAAGAGGCATATGATCAAAAAGAAGTGGTTTTACACGGTTGGGTCCGTAATCATCGATCACAAAAATCGTTTGGATTTATTGACTTAAATGATGGATCGTTTTTTGAAACGATACAAGTGGTTTATGAAGATAAAAAATTAGAAGCCTATAAGGACGTTCAAAAAATTGGTATTGGGGCGAGTATTAAAGTTGTTGGAACGGTTATTGTGACGCCTTCAATGAAACAGCCTTTTGAAATTAATGCTGAAAGTATTGAGTTAATTGGTGCCTCTACTGAAGATTACCCAATGCAACCAAAGCGTCATTCACGTGAATTTTTAAGAGAAAATGCGCATTTAAGACCTAGAACGAATCTATTTACAGCAGTGTTTAGAGTTAGAAGTATTCTTAACCATGCCATTCACACTTTCTTTCAAGAACGTGATTTTATCCATGTCGCTAGTCCAATCATAACTGCGAGTGATGCAGAAGGTGCAGGAGAGATGTTTAAAGTTACAACATTAAATTTAAACCATATTCCTAAAACCGAAGAGGGCGTTATTGATTTTAAACAAGATTTTTTCCAAAAAGCAGCTAATTTAACTGTTTCTGGACAATTACAAGCAGAAGTATTTGCCCAGGCGTTTAAAAATGTGTACACATTCGGTCCCACATTTAGAGCTGAAAAGTCAAATACTACGACACATGCATCAGAATTTTGGATGATAGAACCTGAAATTGCCTTTGCCGATTTGAATGACGATATGAATTTAGCTGAAGAAATGGTTAAATATATTATCAAATATGTACTAGAACGCGCACCAAAAGAGATGGCGTTCTTTGATAAATTTGTTCAAAAAGGTTTACTGAAAAAACTCGAAAATGTTGTAAATTCGTCATTTAAACGTATTACACATAAAGAAGCAATTGATATCTTAATTAATGCGAATGTTAAATTTGAAAACAAACCTGAACATGGACAAGATTTAGCTACTGAACACGAAAAATATTTAGTTACACATTTTGATGGTCCTGTATTTGTCATTGATTGGCCAAAAGGAATTAAAGCATTTTATATGCGCATGAATGATGACAATGAAACAGTTGCTGCAATGGATTTACTTGTTCCTGGTTCGGGAGAGTTAATCGGTGGAAGTCAACGTGAAGAACGTTTAGATTATTTAAAGAAACGCATGCACGAAATGGGAATTAATGAAGAAGAATTATGGTGGTATTTAGATTTAAGAAAATACGGAACCACGCCACATGCAGGATATGGATTAGGATTTGATAGAATGTTAATGTATATGACTGGTGTTGAAAATATTCGTGATGTTATACCGTTCCCGAGAACCCCTAGAAACTGTGAATTCTAATTAAATTCAAAAAGGCATCCAAATGGATGCCTTTATTTTGCTTACAAAGTAAGTATATTTATGCTTTTTTGATAGTGTCAGATAATTCAATACGTAATGTTTGACTATAATAGTTTTCTAATGTCTCTAATAATCTAGTTACTGTACTTCTTTTTTGTACTTTTTTCATAGTATCATCTCCTTGTTAGTTACCCAAGACACAGTAAGAAAAACAAGTGTCTTGCGGTGTTTAGTATGGAATGAATGGATCTCATTTCTCTCACCTCCAACCTATCAAAAAAGCTATATTTTATTTATGATTGTTAGAAATAGATCGCATATTTTAAAAAACTTTCATTCGTTTACATATTATATATAAAAATGGTTTTCATGTCAAGTTTCGTACTTTCACAAATAAAAAAAGAGCCTTATTAAGGGCTCTTTTAGGACTTATTTCTTTTTTGGTTCAATATTTAATGCTTCGGCAATTGATGATGCCATACCGATCATGCCTTGCATATCTGAAGGGATGATTAGTTTAGTAGCTTGTCCATCAGCAATTTTTTCAAATGCTTTATAAGCTTCAAGACGTAAGAATGCTTCATCAGCACCAGCTTTACGAATCATTTCAATACCTTTAGCAGTTGCAGACTGAACAGTTAAAATTGCTTCTGCTTTACCTTCAGCCTCTAAAATACGTGTTTGTTTTTCACCGTCAGCTGATAAAATTCTTGCTTCACGTTCACCCTCAGCGTTTAGGATAGCTGAGCGCTTGTTACCTTCAGCAATAAGGATGGATTGACGTTTTTCACGTTCTGCACGCATTTGTTTTTCCATCGCTTCACGAATATCTTTAGGTGGAATGATGTTTTTAAGCTCGACACGGTTAATTTTAATTCCCCATGGGTCAGTAGCTTCATCTAGAATCATTCTCATCTTTTCATTGATTAAATCACGTGAAGTTAATGATTCATCAAGTTCAAGATCCCCGATAATATTACGTAAAGTTGTCGCAGTTAAGTTTTCAATTGCTTTAATTGGGTAATCAACCCCGTAAGTAAATAGTTTTGGATCTGTAATTTGGAAGAAAACAACAGTATCAATTTGCATAGTAACATTATCTTTTGTAATAACCGGCTGTGGGGCAAAGTCAACGACTTGCTCCTTAATTGAGACTTTCATCTTAACACGGTCTACGAACGGCCATAAGAAGTGAATTCCTACGTCCCAAGTCTCAATATAACGACCTAAACGTTCTACAATGAATCTGTTTGCTTGTGTAACTACTGTAAATCTTGTTCCTAAATAAATTAAAACTATGATGACTAAAATAATTAAAAATATCCAACCAAATGGCATAACTTGTTCCTCCTATATATTTTTTATTAAAATGGATAGACGATATCGTCTAAAATTACCCTTGTTTTTGAAAAATGATCACGTAGTGTTTTTCGGTTATGGGTCAGGATTATCATGTACATATCTATAAACAATCCAATTCCTAAAGTGAGTCCCCAAAACACATATTTCCAGAAAATTTCTCTTAGTAAAATACTAAGTATTGTGACATTGCCTGAAAGTTTTAACTTAACTAGTTTTCTACCTACTGAGTGGCCTTTAGTTATAATCATATATAGTGCATTAATGACTAAAAAGGCAATTACGAAATAAAAAACACTATAATTAATGTAATCATCTCTTAAGTTCCATTCAACAGGATAAGTTTCATAATAATATTCAGCTAAGGCTTCTTTTTGTTCGTTATATTCTTCTTCGTTAATGATGTTGTCATAATAGTTGTCTTCAATGGTTATTAGTTCTTCACGGTATTGAATCTGCAGTTCAGGTATTCTTTCAAATGCATCTGTATCAACACGGCTTGCAAAGAGCGGTCTACCAATCAATTGAAAGCTGACAACTGTAATACTCATGATGACAATAAAGTCAGCGACAAATGCTAAACTACGTCTTATGAAGCCTGCATTCATAGTTTAACCACAATTAATTTAACGCCCTCAATTGCTAAAATTTCAACTTTTTCATTAACTAATACAACATCATCACCAGCTGTGATGGCTGTCCAAAATTGTCCATCAACTTTAACTTCGCCACGGTCACCGGGTTTAATTTCTTTTGTACAAGTGGCTTGTTTACCAATCAATCGATCTGCATTGGTATTTACAACATTCGTTCTAAAGTAATTTTTGGCGAGCGGTCGAACCGAAAGCAATAGTAAAATTGAAACACCAAGAAACGCGAAAAATTGCCATAAAATATTAAACCCAATTATAGATAAAATGAAGGCGATTAATGCACCGACACTAAACCATATACTGGTTAAATCCATCGTGTTAATCTCAATGAATGCAGCCACAATAATGATTACAAACCAAAATAAGATTAATAATGCGCCTAACGGCATAGTAGTTAATAGTGTCATATTATAATACCTCCTCGGGTTGGGTTAAGTCGATGATCAATGCTTGATCAGCTTTACTCCAAATAGTTTTAAATTTATAAGCTTGATTATCATTTAAATCTAAACTGGCAAGTTCAGCAACTTCTTTCATAAACTTTTTATTACACACGCGAGCATAACTAGGTCTTACAGTAATTTTATGACGTTTCTCTTCAGGTATTGCCCCACGTTCGTATTCTTGTTTTGAAATTGGCTTGACCGCAATGCGTTTTCGCTCATAATCAATGCCGAGTAGAACATTGTAAGCATGGTCAAAATGGGTACTGGCACTCTTATTTAAAGTAATGTTTGATTCATAAAGTGTTGCAACACCTTCGTTAGGCTTTTTAGATGCCCAGACAAATGACATAAATTCACCTCCATAAAAATTATTTTGTTATAACTCAAGTATAACCCTAAATTATAGAAATTTCAATATAATTATTTTTAATTATTTTTTTTGTTATTGCATATGAACGAATATAAAGTATACTAGTCTATGTTTATGAGGTGATTATATGGAAAATATTGCAAAACAATTAGAAAAAGATATCATAAAAAAGTACAGAAAAGACATTTGGTCAAAGTTCATCAAAGGGATTAAAACCTTTGATTTACTACAAAATGGCGATAAAGTTCTTGTGGCTATGAGTGGTGGAAAAGACTCGTTTTTAATGGCTAAATTGTTTCAAGAATTAAAAAAACATCCACTGGTTAAGTTTGATGTTGTGTTTGTATCAATGAATCCTGGATACTCAGACAGTAATATGGATTTATTAAAACATACAGCTGAATTACTAGACATTGACCTAATTATCGAACCCTATAACATATTTAAAGTAGTAAGTGAAATATCAAAAGACTATCCTTGTTATATGTGCGCAAGAATGCGTAGAGGATTTTTGTATAGTATGGCAGAGAAATATGGATGCAATAAAATGGCTTTAGGACATCATTTTGATGATGTAATCGAAACAACGTTACTTAATTTATTTTATTCCGGAACATTCAAAACAATGCTTCCGCGAGTAAGATCTAAAAACTTTGAAGGCATCGACCTCATTCGTCCAATGTATTTTATTAAAGAAAAAAGTGTAAGAAAAATTATGGAGGGTAATGAGATATATGCCATGGACTGTGGATGTGATGTTGCTGCAGGGCACACAGCGTCTAAAAGAAAAGAAATGAAAGATTTGATTAAAACACTTAAAGAAGTGCACAAAGATATTGATAAATCAATTTTCCGTGCAGCCGCAAATGTTAACTTAGACAATGTATTAGCGTGGGAAAAAGATGGTAAGATGTACCACTTTAACGACGATTTCTAGCCAAAAAAACAGGAATGTTTCACGTGAAACATTCCTTTTTATTTACCTAAACAAAACTTAGAAAATAGTTCATCCAAAAGTGCGGTTGACTTGGTTTCTCCAATAATTTCACCTAAAGCATCCCAAGCATTTTTCAAATCGATTTCAACCATATCTACTGGCATTTGATCATAGGCAGTTTCAATTGCGTCCAACAAAGATTGCTTAACGATTTGCATTTTTGCAATATGTCTAGTGTTTGATAAGTAAGTCTGATCATCTAAATCGATTTTTCCGCTTAAAAACATTGATTTTATTGTTGATTCGAGTATGTCTATATTAACCTTATTTAAGGCGCTAATAGAAACGCTGTTTTCAAATACTCTACCAATTTTGCTTTCTAAATCAATTTTATTAATAATTACTATACGTTTTTTCTTTTCAGTTATATCTAATAACTTTAAATCGTCCTCATTTAGTGGCTCGTTATTATTAAGCATGAATAATACCAGCTGTGCTTGATTAATAACCTCTTTAGCTTTTTTAATACCAATACGTTCAACAATATCTTCTGATTCTCTAATGCCTGCAGTATCGATTAAATGTAAAATTATGCCACCCAAATTAATTGTTCCTTCAATGGTATCCCTTGTAGTTCCTTGTATTTCAGTTACAATAGCCCGTTCTTCACCTAATAAAACGTTTAGCAAACTAGATTTACCTACGTTTGGTCTACCTATAATCGCAGTTTTCACACCTTCACGAATGATTTGGCCATCATGTGCTTTTTCTAAAATAATCTCTACTTTTTCAAGTAATAATTCAGTTTTTGGAACGATAATTTGATTGGTTAATTCTTCAACATCATCATATTCTGGATAGTCAATATTCACTTCAATTTGAGCAATAATATCTAAAAGTTCTTCTCTAAGAGATACGATGAGTTCATAAATTTTACCATCTAAGCCTTTATTGGCTAAGGCTAAACTTAAGTGTGATCGTGCTTCTATAATGTCCATAATACTTTCTGCTTGAGTAAGATCTATTCTGCCATTTAAATATGCACGCTCAGTAAACTCACCTTTATCAGCTAACCTTGCCCCTTTATTTAGTAAAGCTTCTAATATTCTTTGAGCTACGTAGGCACCACCATGACAGTTAATTTCAACTAGATCTTCTCTAGTAAATGTTTTTGGCGCTCTGAAAACACTCACTAATACTTCATCTAATACAGTCTTATCTTCAACGAACTTCCCATAATGAATAGTATGGGAAGTTACTAAAGATAAATCTTTACCAACAAATAGTTTGTTTATTATATTTATAGCATCATCGCCGCTCATTCTTACAATGTTTATGGCACTTTGTCCAAGGGCTGTAGAGATAGCAGCTATTGTATCGTTTTTCATCATTATCACCCTAATTTAGTATACCATAAACTGACCTTTTAGTGTATAATAGAAACCGGGTGATGACATGAACAAAAACCGAAGAAATAAAGAAAGCGTTATGTATTATGTACTTATATTTGTGGCGATTAGTGCTGGGGTGGCAATTTATGGATTGTTTCCGGGCAGAAGAGGTGGGTTAGAGTACATCGATTGGATTTCAAGTTATTGGCCTTATCCATTCTTTGTAGTCATAACACTCTTTTTTTACAGAAGAGTTACTTCAAAAATGTTTAAAAAACTCGATAAGCAAAACGAAGAACAAAGTTTCGTTTTACATATGTCTAAATTTGTTAAAGAAGAGTTGAACTTTGAAGTTGAAGATTTTCGTAGATTAAGAGAACACGAGAAGTTTCAGAAAGCATTATTTGATGCTTATACTATCTATAAAGATGGTGAATCAGCTGAAATTAATTATGATAAACTTAGCCAAAAGTTTGATCCATCAACAAAAGAATATCAAGCAGTACAAATCATTATAAGAGAGACCAAAATTTTAAAGCAACATAACGATAAATAAAAGGGGAAGATGCGCATGGCTTATCAAGCACTTTACCGTACATATCGTCCTAAGGACTTTGATGAAGTTGCGGGACAAGAACATATAACTAAAACATTTAAAAACGCATTGATTAACGATAAGTTAGCCCATGCGTATTTATTCAGTGGTCCAAGAGGTACAGGAAAAACAAGTATTGCTAAGATAATTGCTAAGGCGGTTAATTGTGAACACTCACCTGTAGCGAATCCTTGTAATGTTTGTGACACCTGTGTAGGCATTGATAAAAACCTAATTAACGATGTTATTGAAATTGACGCAGCTAGTAATAACGGGGTCGATGAAATCCGTGAAATAAGGGATAAAGTTAAATATTTACCAGGAACTGGAAAATTTAAAGTTTATATTATTGATGAGGTACATATGCTCTCAACAGGAGCATTCAATGCACTGTTAAAAACATTAGAAGAACCACCAAAACATGTTATTTTTATATTAGCAACTACAGAGCCTCATAAAATTCCTGCAACGATACATTCGCGTTGTCAGCGTTTTGATTTTAGAGGAATAAGTTTAACTGAAATGTTGGGAAAACTTCATGAAATAATTGAAAAGGAATCTATAGAAATAGAAGAAGACGCAATTCAATTAATCGCAGAAAGTGCTGAGGGTGGTATGCGTGATGCTATTGGATTACTTGATCAAGTAAATTCTTATAGTGACGAAAAAATTTCTGTTAACGACGTTCATGCAATAAGAGGTTCAATCTCACACGAGGATATCATTCAAATAGCTATAGCACTTGAAAATGATAATGTCATCGAAGCAATGGAAGTTCTTGATAGGCTCATAGCATCAGGAAAAGAAAGTCAAAAACTAATCGATGATTTTATTAAATTTTATCGCGATTTATTAATGGCTAAAAATACTGAAGTAACCGACGATTTAAAAGTGTTGTATAAACACGATTCATTTAAAAAATTACTCGAAAATTTAAGCAATGCACGTGTATTTTACTACATTGATATCTTACATGATATACAACAAAAAATACGTTATGCAGGAAACGCAAAACTTTACTTAGAATTGGCATTTGTTAAAATGGTTGATAAAGAGTTAAAGAAAGAAACTTATGCACTTGAAAAAGTTCAAAAATTAGAAGAAGCATTTCACAGCTTACACGAGGCATACGAACGTTTAGAAGAACGTATGGATAATGCTAAGTTTGAACCAGAAGAAGACCTAGAACAAGAACGCATTAAAGCAATTTTTAAAGATGATGAAGAAGATAACAGCGTAGACATTAAATCAAATGAAGATCAAAAAATATTGACCGAGGATGAATCAAACGAAGAAGAGAATGAAAAAGATGTCATTGAGACTGAACCTGTATCGGTCAAAGCTGAGCCTTTACCAGAAAACGAACCAAAAGATAAGTTTGCGATTTTATATCACAAGTACGCTAAGAAAAACTATAAAACCTTTGATATTCATTACGTTGAAGATGTTTTACATACAGGTGATAGAGAAATCAAAATTGACATGGTTAAGAAATGGTTTGATATTGAGCGACATGTTGATTCTGAGACAATGAAGTATGCTAAAATGATTACTGAAGGAACTTTAGTCGCTACAAATGGAGTTATGTTAATTGTAACTTATGATAGTTATGCGATGTGTAATCGTTTAATGACGGCTGAAATCCGTAAGAAACTTGTAGATGTGTTAGAAGATTACTTTGGTAGAAAGATCATGTTTCTGGCTATTCCAAACGATCTATGGGATTCTATCCAACATGAGTTTATTAAAAAGTTCAAGCAAAAAAAATCTGCAGATGAGTTTGTTAAATTAACCCCAATTAATCATCCAAGATTAGTAGAAATTCCACAAGAAGATGAATCATTTGAAGATATAGAATCAGATAGTTTAAAAGAAGCAAAAGATATATTTGGAGATATCGTTAAAGTTAAGAGAGGAGAATAATAATGAATCCAGCAATGATCAAGAAATTACAACAAATGCAAAAAGATATGGTTAAAGCACAAAAAGAATTAGAAGCATCAATCTTTTACGGAACCGCTGGAGGTAAAGCGGTAGAAGTAGAGTTTAACGGCGCTAAAGAAATGCAACGTATTACGATTTCTGAAGAAGCCTTTGATTTACCTGAAGACTTTGATATGTTACAAGATACTATTATTGCAGCTGTTAATGATTGCATGAGAAAAATTGATGAAGAAACACAAGCAACAATGGGACAATTTTCACAAGGTCTTGGCGGTATGCCGGGAATGTTTTAAGCACTGTGAAATATCCAGATTCGATTCATCAATTAATAGAAAGTTTCATGCGATATCCAGGTATTGGGAAAAAAACAGCAGAACGCTATGCTTTCTATACTATTAATCACTTTGATGAAGAAGATATTATCGCATTTATGGATGCATTACATCGAGTAAAGCAAGAAATTAAACCTTGTAATGTGTGTGGAAGTTTAACCGATCAAGACTTGTGCGAAATATGTAAAGATGATAAAAGAGATAAAAGTAAAATATTAGTAGTAGAAGAAAGTAAAGATGTCATAGTTATAGAAAAAGCTAACATGTATGATGGCATGTATCATGTATTAAATGGGGTGATATCACCGAGCAATGGTATAGGACCAGATGATATAAGTATTAAGTCGTTACTCAACCGTTTAAAAGACGAAGTACACAAAGAGGTTATTTTAGCAACGAATCTTAGTGATGAAGGCGAAACTACTGCGATGTACATTCACCGTCTACTAGAAAATACGGATATATTAGTAACAAGGATAGCTTATGGGTTACCAGCTGGAGGTAATATTAGTTACGCTGATGACATGACACTCTTTAAAGCAATCGATGGGCGTAAAAAATATTAAAAATTTCACCAAAAATTCATAAGATATACACAGGTTTATTGTTATAATTGTCGTATAGTCATTAGAAAGGGGTGAATTGTTATGCCTGATATTCCTTTTATTGGACCAATCTTAGAATTCTTACAAGGGCTCATTCCAGTTGGTCAGTGGATAGATAATGGATATAACTATATCGTAGAATTAAGCTTTTTAGAACAACTCGTTGGTGGATTAATATTCACCATTATAATCGTACTCGGGTTATTTTCACTAATTAAGAAGTTGTCAAAATTGATTATAGTAGTCGGAATCCTAGTCGGACTTTGGTTATTATACTCTAATGGTGTATTTGGTTAAAAAAGGTTGGGGAAAACTCACCTTTTTTTCATTTTACGGCTTAAAATAGCCATTAGTAATTACTTGGCAAAAAGATATAATTTAAGGTGGAAAACGCTTTTATTTTATTGTATAATGTAGTGTTACATTGAGTAAATAATATGGTTTAGGAGAGAAAATAATGGAAACTATCGAAATTAGACTGCAAAATCTAACTAAAGTCTTCCAGGCTAAAAACAAAGAAGAAACAATTGCCGTGAACGACTTAGATATTACGATTCCTGCTGGAAAACTGATTGGGTTATTAGGACCTTCAGGTTGTGGGAAATCAACAACACTTTATATGATTTGTGGGCTTTTAAAGCCTACATCAGGAAGAATTTTCTTTGGGGAAAGTGATGTTACTACCGTTCCACCAGAAGACCGTGGGATTGGATTAGTATTTCAAAATTATGCTTTATATCCACATATGACAGTAAGACAAAACATTATGTTCCCGTTAGAAAACTTAAAAGTACCAAAAGAACAAGCATTAGAAAAAGTTCAATATTACGCTGACTTAGTAGGTATTGGACATTTACTAGATCGTAAACCAGTACAATTATCAGGTGGACAACAACAGCGTGTTGCGATTGCACGTGCACTTGTTAAAGAACCTCGCGTTCTATTGTTAGATGAACCACTTTCAAACTTAGATGCACGTTTAAGACTTCAAACACGTGAAGAAATCAAACGTATTCAAAGAGAAACTGGAATTACAACTATCTTTGTTACACATGACCAAGAAGAAGCTATGAGTATTAGTGATGAGATTGTTGTAATGAAAGATGGTATCATGCAACAAAAAGGTGCGCCTCAAGATGTATATGATGAGCCACAAAACTTATTTGTTGCTAAGTTCTTAGGAAGCCCACCAATTAATCTTTTCGATGCTAAAATCGAAAATGGCAACATTAAAGTTGGGGAAGCAGTCATTGGGCGTATGAAAGCTAATGATCAAGCCATTACTGCGGGTATTCGTCCTGAAGGATTCAAAATCACAGATAAATCTGATTTTGAAGTAAGTGTAGAATTTGTAGAAACAATTGGTAGAGATACCACTTTAATTATTAAAAACCCATTGGATGAACACGCAACATTTAGAGCGATTGTAGATGCTGATCACCGCATTATCCCAGGCGATAAGATTAAGTTATCAGTAAAACCACACAAGATGTTTGTATTTGATCCAGAATCTGGAGAACTCATCTAACCATGTTAGAAGAAAAACATAATATAAAGGCCTGGTTTTACTTATTACCAGCACTATTCTTGCTTATTATCTTTACGTTTTATCCAATATTCAATGCGTTTTACTTAGCTTTCTTAAAGGATTTTAACTATCTTTTAAGAACCGCAGATGGGTTTACATTTGCAGAAAACTTTTTACGTGTATTAAGAGATGACTTATTCTTAAGAGCGTTATGGAATACATTAATTATCGTATTTGTATCTGTGCCAGTATCGGTAATTATTTCATTATTGTTATCGGTTTGGTTAAACTCGATTAAAAAACTTCAAGGCTTTTTCCAAACCATATTCTTCTTACCTTATGTTACTAATGCCATTGCGGTTGGTATGGCGTTTGCGGTTATCTTCCATAGAGAATATGGATTAATTAACTTCTTATTAACCCAAGTATTTGGTAGAGAAGAAGCAATTAACTTTGTAGGTACTGGCGCAAGCCATACAATGGCGATGCTTTCATTACTTGTATTTATTACTTGGGGAGGACTCGCATTTAAGATTATGGTATTCTTAAGCGGTCTTCAAAGTATCGATAAACAATATTATGATGCAGCACGAATTGATTCTGCATCACGTGCTAGAATCTTCAAACGCATCACAGTTCCTTTATTATCACCTATGATAATGTACATCACCATCACATCATTTATCGGGGCATTTAAAGAGTATACTGCCATCGTAGGGATGTTTGGTGTTGACTTAGGGCCTAGAGGCGATGCAAACCGCTTAATTACACTTGTTGGACTAGTCTATAAGTCGTTAGATGAACTAGATAGTACCGGTAAGCTATCACAAGCAGCTGCAGCAGCAATTATTCTATTCTTTATGACACTCGTTCTAACGTTATTTAACATGTACGTTAGTAAAAAACGAGTGCATTACTAGGCGGTGAAAATGATGACTGAAAAGAAAAAAGAAAAATTACAAGAAGTAATGTTCGAAAATGAAAAGCAAATTAGAAGAAAACAAGCAATTCGTAAAGGCATCGTTTACTTCCTATTAACTCTTTTTGCGATTTTCATTATCGTTCCATTTTATTGGATGATTCTAACGAGTTTAAAAGTTGACGACCCTGCAGCAGGCGCAGCAAACATCTTTAGAATTCCACCGAGTTTATGGTTACGACCGAGTGACTGGGAAATTAATAACTACTGGTTAGTTATGACAGGTGAAGTACCATATGGTCGTTATATGTTTAATACGGTTATCGTTGCAGGTATTTCAACGGTTGGGACTGTATTAACAACCATTTTTGCATCATTTGCTTTTGCAAGATTAAACTTTAGAGGTAGAGATGCGTTCTTCATGTTATTAATTGCAACAATGATGATTCCGGGAGAAATGTTCGTTATTACAAACTTCTTAACTGTATCATGGTTAGGGTGGGTAGCTAATCAAACCTTTGGGCAAGCATTAGCAGCAATGACGCTACCATTTATGACAAGTATCTTCTATATATTCTTCTTAAGACAAACCTTTAAACAAGTGCCTAATGAACTCTATTACGCAGCTAAAGTCGATGGGACAAGTGATCTTAAGTATTTATGGAAAATCATGGTTCCAATTGCAAAACCGACAATCATTACCATTACAATATTAAACGCAATGGGTACATGGAATGCCTTCATATGGCCAAACTTAGTTACACAGTTTAATGACTCACATCGTTTAGTTTCAAATGGTTTACGTGGAGCAACTTATGTAAACGAAGCTGGTAGAACATTATTTAATCAACAAATGGCAGCAGCTTTCTTTGTAACTTTACCACTCTTAATTACATTCTTATTACTTAAAAAATATATCATGCGTGGCGTATCACGAAGTGGTATTAAAGGTTAGTTACAAATTAACGTAACTTAACGAGACTTAACTACAAAAATATACTACAAGTAGTATAATAAAAATAGAAAACAAATTTTTAAGGAGGAGAATTTTTACATGAAAAGATTTTTTATGCTTTTAGTTTCATTCACATTTGTATTCGTGCTCTCAGCATGTTTAACAGGAGGTACAGGTCGTGGGGAAGTTGTCGTTGATATTCCAGACGAAATTCCAGCAGACATGGAAATCGAACTTGTACTATGGACTGCCTTTGGGCAAGCTAATAGTGAACTCATTGATGAAATGTTTGAAAGTTTCCAAGCAATGTATCCAAACATTACATTGACCCAAACTGGTCAAGGAAACTACAATAATTTACGTGAATCAATGATTCATGCAATTGCAGCTGGTGCGACACCTACAATGATGTTTGGGTATCCAGACCACTTTGCAGGGTACATTAACGGAAACGCATTAGTGCCACTTAACGATTATATTGACCATGAAATTCATGGTGTAGACTTAGATGATTACGTTCAAGGATTTATCGCAGAAAATGCACAATTTGGTGGAACATTATTCTCAATGCCGTTTGCTAAGTCAACTGAAATGGTTGCTTACAACAAAACTGTATTTGATCATCATGGTATTGATTTAATGAACCGTACAACGGCTGTAACTTGGGATGAACTTGATCAATGGGCAGAACTTATTGTTGGTGATGGTCCAATGCAATGTGAATTCTTATTCAATGCAGACTCATCATCAAACTTCTTCATTAACACCTCTCGTCAATGGGGTGCAGGTTATACTAATGTTGAAGGAGAAATCTTAGTAGACAACCAACAAACAAGAGATATGTTAGGTTACTTCCAAGCAAGATTTGCTAATAACACTGTTGTATTCCCAATCGAATGGGATCAAGATTATGGTTCAAACAACTTTATCGCTGGTGATGTATGTATGACTCAAGGGTCTACTGCAGGTACGCGTTATAATGTACCTACTCCAGGGAACACTCAAAATTCTAAATTTGGTGTATTTGAATTAGGAATCATTCCTGTAGTTCAAAAAGAAGCATGTCCACTAGACCCAGAAGCGACTAATATTCCTGCAAACTGTTCAGCAATGCAACAAGGTCCAAACATCGCTGTTTCAAGTGATGCAAACGACTACGAACGTTTAGCAGCATGGTTATTCATTAAACATATGACTACACCAGAAAACACGCGTTTCTTTGCTCAAAATACTGGCTATGTACCTGTACGTATTTCAGCATTTGAAAGTGCAGAATATCAAGCATTCTTAAACACTACCGATCCAGACGAATTACCATTCGCAATGGCTGGTAGAGCAGCTTACCAACAAGTTAACTTCTATCGTTTTGACCCAGCATTTACTGGTAATGTAACTTCTGCACGTGCACGTTTAGAAGCTGGTCAACTCTTTGAAGCAATTTATAACGGAGAGAACATTAATGATCGTCTCCAAGTTATGATTAACCGCTTGAGTTAATGTCTTTACAAAAAAAACTTTCCATTATTTTCATTAGTGTATTAATGGTATTCACCCTTGCAGCTTGTAAGGGTGAACCAGATACACAGACCCCTTTAACAGATAACTTATCAATTGATTTCAATTATGAAGGCAAAAGTTATTTAGAAGATGGTTATGGGGTTGCGACATTGGTAAGCTGTGAAGATGGAGATACAGCGGAATTTTTAATTGATGACGTTCAAATTCGTGTTCGGTTTTTAGGTGTGGATACACCTGAGGCTAGTTATAAGTATGAGCCTTGGGGTTATCAAGCAACGTTATTTGCCTGTGGTAAATTAGCAGAAGCTGAAGAAATTGTATTAGAACGTAATTTTGATGGACCATTACGCGATACTTACGGACGTTACTTAGCATTTATTTGGTATGACGGTCGTTTACTAAACTTAGAACTTATTGAAGAATCATACAGTCAAGCGCGTGGTGTTATAAGCCTTAAATACGGAGTATTAATGTTTGATGCAGGGGTTAAAGCTGCTGAGGGCAATCTACGTATCCATGGTGAAATTGATCCACTATTCGATTATTCGGCAATAGGTGAAGCTGTTTCCATCGAAACATTAGTTAAAAACTATGACGATTATCTATTTAGAAGGGTTAGTGTTGAAGGAGTTGTTACAGCACGTGTAGGTATTCATTTCTTTATTGAAAATGATGGGTATGGTATTTACATTAATGCAGGTTACACTGATACATCTGCTTTAGAAGTAGGTAATTATATTAAGTTAGAACATGTTCAAGTAATTTATGATTTAGAACGTTACGGTGGCTTACATTTAGTGGATTACTTAACAAGAAATGTTACTGTCATTGATGAGATAACATCAGTTATTCCAAAATTAACTACTATTGATGCACTAACAGAAAATGAATTTGGTAAATTAGTAGAGTTACATCAATTAGAAATAACAAAAATTACAGAAATAGATGAATTTACTTACTATTTGATTGTAGAAGATCAAAACGGTAATGAACTTACCATTTATCATCCAGAAGGAGCCTTTATGGCTGATTGTGTTAATATTGATACATTTGAAGTTGGAATGGTTATCAACATTATTGGTCCGCTACAAAACTCTATAACTGGTAACATACTTTACTTAAGTAGCCCTGACTATCTCACGGTTATAGAGTAAAAACAAAGGATTTGAGAACATGAGGAAATTATTTTTATTATTACTCTTTTTACTTGTACTTGGTTCACTAAGCGCATGTGGAAAAGACCCAGAAAAAGACCCAAACGGCAACGAAGGTCCTGTAGAACTTCACACGGATAGAACTGATGCTTTAACGTTAGACCCTTCAGAATATGAAGGTAAGTCTTTTATAGCTGATGGGATTGGTGTGGTAGAACTTTTCCGTTGTGTTGATGGTGACACTGCACATTTTAGAGAAGGTCAAGAAACCTTTTCGGTACGTTTTTTAGGTATTGACACGCCTGAATCTACTTATCGCTTTGACCCATGGGGTAAAGAAGCGAGTGCTTATGTATGTGACAGGTTAGAAAATGCCGAAACTATTGTATTAGAAGCAGACCCTTCAACAAACAGAATGGACAATAATGGCCGTTATTTAGCGTTTGTATGGTATGATGGCAGACTTATTAATTTAGAAGTCATCGAACAAGCGTATAGTACTGCACAAGGCGTATTAAATTTAAGATATGGCTCAATCATGATGGATGCTTTCTATGAAGCACAAAACTCAAGACGCCGTATTTTTGGTGAGACTGATCCTAATTTTGATTATTCAAAAGAAGGTATTCAAATCACGATTGAAGAGCTTGTGACAAATCAATCTGAATATATTGGTATTCAAGTCACTTTAACCGGTATTGTAACAAGAGTCGTTGGGAACAACGCTTGGTTACAACAAGATGGATTTGGGGTTTATATTTATGTTGGACACGTCTTTACAACAAGAGTAGCAGTAGGGAATGAATTAACAATTGATCGACTCATTCCAACTTATTTCCCTGATGCACAAACCGGTGCACTACAAGTAAGTAATGTTGAAAGTCGTAGAATTACCATCGTATCATCAGGTAACACAGTCGATCCACTCGTATTAAATCCTGGAGATGTTTCTACAGACCATATTGGCACATTAGTTCAACTACAAGAAGTAGAAATAACACATCGCTCAGGAACTGCAAGTGCATTTACACTAACCGTACGCGGAGCTGACGGACAAACTTTTCAATTAAGAAAAGATGCACTCAGTCCAAATACAATTGATTATTCACAACTGACTATTGGAACCAAAATCAATGTCACTGGGCCAATCCATATATGGAACGGTGTTAGACAACTTATGCTTACTTCGCCAGATGATATTGAATTTATTAATGAATAAATACAGGTTTTATAAAAAATAGGGAGGATTCAAACTTATGTTTAAAAAGTTCGCATTATTTCTACTAATCGCTATGAGCATATTTAGCTTAGCAGCGTGCCGTAGAACCACAGACCCTGATCCAAATGGGGAAATGACAGTTCAAGAGAAATTAGAAGATGCAGCAGGACGTGTATTGTTTGTTGATACAGGTGCTGTTGATAGAAACTTAACTTTCCCAACTTCATTAGTTCACGGAGTTACAGTTTCATGGTCTTCAAGTAACACAGCAGTTATTTCTAACACTGGACAAGTTACTCGCCCAGATTCTGGTGCAGATAACGCAACGGTTACCGTTACAGCAACGTTTAGTTTAGAAGGAGAAACACTTACTAGAACCTATACATTTACGGTTGTAGCATTACCTGAATCAAATGCTTATACTGATTTTGCATTATTACATAGTGAAAATTCACTAAATGCAGCAATCGAAGCAGAAGGTATTGTTGTAAGTGTATTTGAAGCAGGATATTTCTTATATGACGGGACTAACTTTATCTCTGTATATGCACCTAACCATGACACTGTTTCTTTAGGAGACAGAGTACGTGTATTAGGAAGCTACGGAAGATATCATACACTATGGCAAGTTACTAGTGTTACAAGTGAAATCGTTGTAAGTAGTGGTCATGCCACTACGGTTCCAGTAACTGAGGCAAGTATTGCTGATATTTGGGCACTTGATTCAGACGCTAACCGTTTAATCAACGGTAGAACATTTAAAGTTCAAGGAACTGTTGAATTAAGAGGTTCATTTGACAATGTTTATATCGTAGATGGCGACGATGCATTACTTGTTTACTACCTATCTAACGAATCATCAATAGAAGCATTAGAATCATTCGTTGGACAAGTAATTGAATTAGAAGTTATTTATTATACTAACCATGACCGTGATGGTGTAATGGTAGTATTCCAAGGTGGCGTAGATGATATTACTGTTATCGAGTTAGATGACGCTGATGCACTTGCTACTGATATTGCAGCTTTAAGACCTACACCTAATTATACATTTGGTGGAAATATTACATTACCAGCAACTGGCGCAAACGGAACATCATTTACAGGATGGACATCATCTCATCCTGCATACATCGCTAACGATGGTTCATTCGTAGCTATGCCAAGTACGCCAACTGAAGTTACATTTACTGCAACAGCTACTTTAGGAGAATTAACTCAAGAAGTTACTGTTAAAGTTGATGCATTAGCACCAATGAGTATTTCTGATGCTATTGATGTTGCAGCTGGAAAACATGTTTATGTTGAAGGTATTGTAACTTATGTTGTACAAGCTAACCGTGGATTCTTCATTTATGACGGAACAGGTCATTTATACATTCGTGATACTGACTTAGTCCCTTCAAGTGGAGCTGTTCCTTATAATGTTGGCGACGTAGTTAAATTTGTTGGTGCTCGTGATAACTTCGCAGGTATCCCACAAATTACAGCAATCAAATTACATGAAACAACTACAAATACATTCGATATGCCTACTAACCAAGGTTTAGTAAGTATTGAATCAATTGGTGCTGGAACACATCCAGCAGGAACAATCGTAACAATTACTGGTGTTGCAACTACAGTCGTTGATGGAAACTTTACTAACTACCGCATCGTTGATGGTGATAACTTCGTACAAGTTCACCACAATACTGATAATACAGTATTTGCAGATTTTAACGGACAATTAGTTACTGTTGAAGTATTCGTATTCCAATGGGCACATGCTAATAAATTCGTAGGATTCTTCGGAACTGCAGATGATGTTAGTGTTGGAGAATTATCTGATGAAGATAAAGCAGACTTAGCAGCTGCAGCTATTGATTTAGGTGATTTATCAGCGATTTTTGACAATATTACATTACCTACAACTGGATTATATGATTCAACAATTACTTGGTCATCAAGTAATGAAACAGTTATTTCTAATACAGGTGTTGTAACACGTCAAGAAACAGAACAAACTGTTACATTAACAGCTACTGTTACAGTAGGTGTTGAAGTATCAACAAGAGAATTTGTTGTTACAGTATTAGACGAAGAATACGTACCTACAGGAATGACTGTATCTCAAGCTTTAGAAGCTGAAGTAGGAACAATCATTTATGTTGAAGGTATCGTAACTTCATACTCTCCATTTAGTAAAAAAATATTTATCCAAGATGCTGATGGAACTGCAATTTATGTAGACAAAGCTTTATCTGATGGATTATCAATTGGGGATAGAGTTGTACTTCGTGGAACATTAACAGCATTCACATCGTTTGGTAATGATTTCTTAGTATTAGGTACAGACACAACGTTAGTGATGAACTATGAAGGTGATCATGCCGTTACAGTTATTACTGATGCAACATGGACTGAAATCGTAGATGGTCACAAAGCATTTGAAAATGTTGGTACAAGATACCGCATGGAAGATGTAGCAATCACTAAATTTGATGGTTCATGGATTTACTTAACTACTGGTGAAGATATTGATTTAAGATTTAATGTTGGTAGCTATGGTGGACATTTAAGTGCTTTATATGCTGCTGAGGGTGTTATTCCTTGGGTAGAATTTACTTTATATGATTTATATCAAGGAGATATCCGTGTTGAAGCGGTTGTATTCCCTGATTTAACAAATGCACAAGTAGCAATTCTTGCGGATGCAAGATTAAGCTTACCTGCTACAACTGAAACTGACTTAGTTTTACCAGCTACATTAAGTATTGCTGGAGTAGATTATGACCGTGGACCAGATGTATTTGCTTTAGTATGGACATCTGCAAACACTGACGTTATTACTGATGCTGGTGTTGTTACACGACCTGCAATTGGTGAACCTGATGTTGAAGTTCAAATGACTGCAACAATCACATTCGCTGATGAGTCTACTTATGCAGTAAACTTCATGGTTACTGTATTAGCTGAAGAAGAAGTAGTTGTTGGCGCTGTGACTGTTACTGCTGAGTATCCTGGAGGAACTACTACGAATATGGCTGCAGAACCAGAAAATAACGCTGCAACAATCGGGCTAGATGAAGATTTATTCACGGTATTGAGTATTAAAAATGTACCTTCAAATCAAATCGGCTTAAATACTGCTGGTCAGATTAGAATTTATGCGGATAGAGCAACTGGTGATGGTAATACATTATCTATTAGTATTGCTGAAGGTTATACTATTACTAAGGTAGAGTTTGTTTTTGGTGCATCAACAAATAACCCTACTGCAGAATTAATTCTTGGTACAACTGAGTATTCTCTAGTTAACACTGATTTAACTAATACAACGTTAACATATGATGAGTTAGACATCACAACATTTACTTTACAAAATACTGATAATGCTGGAACTTCTAACGCACAAATATACATTCTTCAAATCAAAATTACTTACGTAGAAGATTCAGTTGAATAATCACTAAATTAATTAATTATAGAAGCTTAAAAACACCAAGGTAAAACTTGGTGTTTTTTTTATGTTTTTAGTCAATTAACAGTGTAAAAAAAACCATTATGTGTTATTATGTTATGTTAATGCTTTAATGTTAGGATGATTATCATGAAAAAGATATGGGTAATGGCTTTGTTAATGCTTTTAGTAGTACTCACAGCCTGTACAAATAGATTAGGTGAAAATGAAGTTAGACTTCCAGATTTATCAGGTCAAACACAAGAAGAAATATTAGTTACATTAAGTGAACTTGGCTTAGAAGTATCTTTTATTGAACGTACTAGTATTGAACTAGATAGATCCTATCAGTTCATTGAATACGGTAACTTTAGAAGTCCTGGTGATATTGTAGAAAAAGGGACATTCATAAATGTTATTGTAAGTGCTAAACGATTTGATTCACGTATTTATTTTGAAGTCCAAACTATTGATTATGATGGCCCGTTATTAAGTGAATATTTTTTTGATATGGACTTATTTGAATATAGTGAAGTTACCGAAACTTATCGTGGGGTAGGTGGCGCATTTTATGTTAATTATGATCCTGCAAATGGGATAGGACGTTGCATTGATGGCGATACAACAGTATTTCAGTATCCGCAAGAAATAGTTAACTTAATTACGTCAAGAACACCGAGTACAAGATATTTTAATATTGATACACCTGAGACATTCCCAGGTGGTGAAGAAGAATTTGGTAAGTTAGCTACTAATTATGTATGCGCTCAGTTATTATTAGCTGAAGAAATTGTATTGCAAACAGACCCTGGAGATAACATTACTGATAGACACGGAAGATTACTTGCGTGGGTATGGATCAAATTACCTGGTGAAGAAACATTTTTCTTACTTAATTATATGGTAGTAAGACAAGGGCTTGGAACAGTGGAATATCTATATGGTGCTGGAGAAACTGAGGTCACAGTGTATAACGGACTAACCTATACAGAGTGGATGTTTCATGCTCAAAATCAAGCAATAGATGAAGCATTAGGATTACATGGAGATTATTTAGATTGGCACTGGGATTATGAAAATAACCGTCCTTATGTTGGACGTTGGTAATATAAATATTTAAGAGGTGTGACTATGTATAAAGAGATATTAAGTAAAATTAAACAATATGATAAGATTGTAATTCATCGTCATAAAAACCCTGATTTAGATGCCCTTGGGGCACAACTTGGTTTAAAAGGGATAATTGAACAAAATTTTGAAGGTAAAACAGTAAAAGTTGTTGGAGATGAAAACAATTTCAGCTTTATAGGCCGAATGGATAACGTTGACGATAGTTTTTATGAAGGAGCTTTAGTCATAGTCGTAGATGTAGCGGTAAGTCCTTTAGTAAGTGATGACCGTTACCGACTCGGTAAAGAAGTTATGGTTATTGACCATCATCAAAATCAATCAGATTTTGCAGATATCTTATTTTCTGATCCTGAGCATATTGCGACTTGTCAAATACTTGCGATTATGTGTATCGAAGAAAATCTAACGATTAACGAAGATACAGCAACACACATCTTCTCTGGTCTTGTTACTGATAGTGGAAGATTTATGTTTCCAGCAACAAATGAAGTAACCTTTAAATCCGCATGGTTTTTAGCAAAAAACGGGGCGCGTATTCAAGAAATATATGACGCTTTATACATCGAAGATTTAGAGTTTAAAAAACTAAAAGGGTACTTCATTAATAGTTTTAAGACGACAAAAAATAACGTGGCATATATGAAGAATACGATTGATTTGAAAGACCAGTTTAACGTTGAAACATTTACTATAAGTCGTGGTATGGTTAATCAAATGAGTGGGATTAAAGGTATTCCTATGTGGGCAAACTTTACAGAGTTTGAAGATGGAACCATCCAATGTGAATTACGTAGTAAAACAATTCCAATTGTCCAAGTCGCTAGAAACTATGGTGGTGGTGGTCACAACTTAGCTTGTGGGTGTTCAGCGCATGATTGGGAAACAACAGATAAAATTTTAGCAGATTTAGATGCTTTATTAGAAGAAAAGAGTGAATAATATGGATGAAATGATTTTAAAACAAATCTATAACAAAATTAAAGAATATAAGAAGATAATTATTACACCACATGCAAGACCAGATGGAGACTGTATTGGGTCTGCACTAGGACTTAAAGACATTATTAAATCCACTTACCCAGAAAAAGCAGTATACGTTACGGGTGAATCTTCAGATTTTACGAGTTTCTTAGGAAAATTAGATACCATTGAAGACAGTATTTTTGAAGGTGCACTAGTCATTGCAGTCGATACAGCCAATGAACAACGTATTGCCGATCAGCGTTATAAATTAGGAGATTTCTTAATTAAAATCGATCATCACATCAATGTAAGTAGTTATGGTGATATCGAATATGTTGATACATCAAGACCAGCTGCAGCCCTAATTATTTTAGACCTGTTCAATTTGTTTAAAGATGAGTATAAGATGTCACCAGATGGTGCAAAAGCGTTATTTACAGGAACCTTGACGGATACAGGAAGATTTAAGTATCCCGGGGTTGATGGAGATACATTTAGAAATGTTGCAACGCTTTATGACTTAGGACTTCAAGCTCAGTCTGTATATAGTGTTTTAGACACACGTAGTGAAGCCTCAGTTCGTTTTAAAGGTTATGTGTTACTTAACTATCAAAAAACCGAAAATGGTGTAGCCTACATCGAAATTACCGAAGAATTGATCAATGATTACGGAGTAACCATTGAAGAAGCTTCAAGTTTTGTAAATGAGTTAGGGGTTTTTGAAGATTGTCCGATTTGGGTTTTACTTGCGGAATACGAAGAGAAAATTGTAAGAGCACGTATTAGAAGTAAGGGACCTGTTATTAATGAAGTCGCTGGCTTATTTGATGGTGGTGGTCACGCGTTAGCAAGTGGTGCTAATTTAGGAACATGGGATAAGGCTAAAGAATTACTAGTAGTCCTTGATGAAACAGCTAAAAAGTATAAAGAAAGCAAATAAATTAAAGTGAGTTATTTTACGATAACTCACTTTTTATTATGTTAAGATTTTGTTAAGATAAAGTTATGAATATATTGTTTTGTGTAAAAATTACTATAGTTATGCTATGATTCTCTTGAGAATGACATAGGAGGAATGACTTGTGTTTTATATACTTAATGTTTCAGTAGATTGGACCAAAACAATATTTTTTGTTATTGGTGGGTTAGGAATCTTTTTATATGGTATCGATATTATGGGAGATTCTTTAAAGTTATTAGCAGGAAATAAACTTAAAGTATTAATAGAAAAAACGACAAACACGCCATTAAAAGGTATTTTTGTTGGGATTATCGTTACTGGATTACTCCAAACGAGTTCTGGGACAACGGCATTGACTGTAGGACTTGTGCGTGCGGGCCTTATGACACTGCCACAAGCAGTTGGAATTATCTTAGGTGCTAATATTGGAACAACCGTTACTAGTTTTCTAATAGGGTTACAAATTAAAAATTATGCACTTCCAATTATCGGGATTGGATCATTACTGATCTTCTTTATGAAACAAAAAAAGGGGAAACGTATTGGTGGGGCGATGCTTGGATTTGGGATGATTTTTTATGGACTTGATTTAATGGGCTCAGCCCTTAAAGTATTTGTGGAATTTGCTTCATTTGAACAAGCTATTTTACGTGTTTCTGAAATACCGATTTTAGGTGTTTTAGTAGGGGCACTTCTTACTGCATTAGTTCAATCAAGTACCGCAACGATTGGGATTTTACAAGAATTGTATACAACTGGGAAAGTGCCACTTATAGGGGCTATCGCGATTGTTCTAGGTAGCAATATCGGAACAACTATTACCGCTATATTAGCTTCGTTTGGTGGAAGTATTGCCGCTAAACGAACCGCTACAGCCCATGTATTATTTAATGTTGTGGGAAGTTTATTGTTCTTAGCAATTATTTACCCATATAGTATATTTATCGAATGGTTACAGCTCATCTTCTTAGACGGTGAGCCAGTAGCAATGACAATAAGTTTTGCGCATATTTTCTTTAATGTTTTTAATACATTTGTGATGTTTTTCTTTATTAAGTATTTAGTCTTAATTAGTAAAAAAATCATTCCTGGTGAAGATGTTATGGAAGGCATTAACGTAAACACCTTACAAGATAATTTAATTGGGGAATCGCCAGCATTAGCGCTTGAAAGTGCTAAGCAAGTTATTTTAACAATGGCTGGATTTGTTAAAACAATGTATGAAGAAGCGGTTAAATTTTCATTTGAGTTTGATAAAAAACTTATTGAAGAAGGTAGACAGTACGAAGAAATTGTAGATACCATTGATCAAAAAGTTCATGACTTCTTAGTTAAAGTATCTTTAACGGATTTAGATAAAAACTTAGCGCACTTACAGGCGGTTTATGTTGATGCAATTCGCGATTTAGAGCGTATTGCTGACCACTGTCAAAATTTATTTGATTTCTTTGAATACCGTTTTGAAAATAAATTTGTCATGAGCGAGGAAGCTTATCACGATTTAGAACATGTGTATGAAGTAGTCGATGAAACACTCGATTTAACTATTGAAGCATTTAAAAATCATGATAAAGTAAAAGCAGAACAAGTCCTTGAATATGAAGATATGATTGACACTTTAGTTAGAAAATACCGCAAACGCCATGTTGTTAGAGTAAATGAATGTACAACACCAGATTGTGATGATGAGTTATTTGTCGATATTTTATCAAATATTGAGCGAATTGGAGATCATTGTACTAATATAGTATTGAATGTGCTTCACGAGAATTACTATCATGACATTGAGGTTAAACCTAAATCTAATCTGAAATACAGTAAGTAGGAGGTAGTTATGGTACGTGTTTTAATTATTGAAGATGAACTGAGCATTGCTAAAATGTTGCAGTATGATTTGAAACAATTAAATTATGAGGTTGTTATAGAGCAAGATGGATTAAAAGGCTATCAAAGAGCAAAAAATGAAACGTTTGATATTATCTTGTTAGATTTAATGTTACCCTCTATTAATGGATTAGATATTTGCAAGAAGCTCCGTCTAGAAAACAACCCAGCTTATGTAATTATGCTTACTGCGATGGATGATGAATATAATAAAATTGAAGGCTTTGAAGCAGGAGCAGATGATTATGTAACGAAGCCGTTTTCTCCTAGAGAACTCACAGCTAGAATCAAAGCAGGTTTAAGAAGACAAAAAGTTGAAGAAAAATTAGAACAAATTACTTATCATGAAATTGAGCTAAATCTATCTAGTTTTGAGGCAACTGTTCATGGTGAAAAAGTAAATTTAACACTTAAAGAGTTTGAGTTGTTAGAATATTTAGTATTAAATAAAGGAAAAGCTTTATCTAGAGAACAACTTTTATCTACATTATGGGGTTATAGTTATGATGGGGATACGCGTGTGGTAGATGTTCATATATTTAAGTTAAGAGAAAAAGTTGATCCTGAACAAAAGTATATTAAAACAGTACGTAGTATTGGGTATAAAATACTATAAACACTTCCAATGGAAGTGTTTTTTTTTGCGAAACATATGTTTACGATTCTTTAACACAAGTGACATTAAATCAAAATATTTAAAATTTATAATGTAATTGAAAATAAAAAAGGAGAATGAAAATGAAAAAATTAATGATTATAGCATTTCTTATAACACTTGGATTTTTGTTAACAGCATGTAATAGTGGAAGTGATTTTGATGAAACAAGCAAAATTAATGTTTACACACGTGACACATCATCAGGAACGCGTGATGGATTTATGAAAGGGATTGGGTTTGATGCAGCAGCAACAGACGATAGTATTTTGGTGTCAGGATTTGTTACAGCAGGGAACTTAGAACAAGTTAATGCAGCACAAGAAGATTTATATATGATTGGTTATGTATCACTATCTACACTAAACACAACGTTGTTTAAAGGCTTTAGTTTTAATGGTGTTGAGCCAACTGAAGCAAATGTTTTAAATGGGACTTATATGCTTGCACGTAGATTTAACTATATGTTACGTGATGACTATAGTGTATACGGAAATAATGCTGAAGCGTATGAAGCCATTTCAAAAGCATTCGTGGCTTATATGAAATCAACAGAAGGTTTAGCATCAATCCTTGAAGCCGGTGGGATAGTAGATGTTAGTTCAGGATTACCATGGAGTACAATTGTCCAAAGTCATCCAATCTGCTTAGAAAACAATAGTAGTTTAACATTTAAAATAGGCGGATCAGATTCAGTTGAAGCGATCGCAACTTCGATTTCACCAGATTTCTCATCAAAGTGTGGGAATGTCGTTATTGAACATAACCATACAGGTTCATCTAATGCTTATAGAGGAACAAACGGGAACGCTAGTGCAATCAGTGATGCATTAAGTATCCATATCGGATTTGCATCAAGAGAATTCCAAGAATCAGAACCAGCCATCATCACTGGTACTATTGCAATCGATGCAATCGTCGCAATAGGGCATTTAAATAATCCAGTCAATAATTTGACAGCACAAGATTTAAAAGATATCTATTCAGGTGTAAAAACGGAATGGGAAGATTTTATTGACTAATTAGTTTACATTACTAGATCATAAGCACGCAACATTTGCGTGCTTTTAATCCATGAATGAGAGGAAACGATATGGACTCAATACACAAATATATAACAAAAGAATCTATAATGAAAAAAACACGTACGGATAAAATTGTTCGAAACGTATTCCTTTTTTCTGCGTTGCTATCAGCGTCTTTTATAGTATTAGTAATTCTTAGTATCTCGGTTAGAGGAATTAGCCCCTTTATTTTAAACTATGAAGGATTTAACAATAATTTTGGAACTGTACAGTTGCCAAAAGTAAATCTCATTCGGTTTTTAACAGGAATGCAATGGTTAGATGGGGCTTTAGGAAATAGTTCAAGTTATGCGATAGGTTTTGCGATAATTAATACGTTTATTGCGGTGTTTTTATCTATTTTAATTACCACCCCAGTAGCCGTTATAACAGCGCTATTTATCGCAAAAGTTGCGCCTAAAAAAGTCGCAAGCGTTATGCGAACAGTAGTAGAACTACTAGCTTCAATACCATCAATTATTTACGGCGTTTTCGGACTTGGCTTTATTAATCGCTTCATTGTTATTTTAGCAAATGGATTTGGTTTTAGAACAGCAGCTGGATTATCTCTTTTAAGTACTGTTTTAGTGTTGTTTTTGATGACGTTACCAACCGTTACAGCAGTAAGTGAAACATCGATTAGAAGTGTTAAAAATGACATTATTGAAGGCTCTTTAGCCTTAGGTGCATCAAAAATGCAAACGTATTTTAAAGTTGTTATCACGAGTTCAAAAAACGGAATATTTGCTGGGATTATCTTGGGAGTAGGTAGAGCGTTAGGGGAGGCAACGGCTGTTTCTATGGTTTCTGGGAATGCATTTAGTGGCATTAGTTTAAATCTATTTGACACAACCTCAACCTTGACTAGCAGAATGTTACTGGGATTAAAAGACACTTCAGGACTAGATTACGATATACGTTTCTCAGTAGGATTAGTACTAATGATAGTTATTCTCTTAACTAATTACACATTAAGGTTGGTGATGAAAAAGGTGGGAAATCTAGATGAATAGTAGAAAAAAACTCCGTGAATTAGGACTGAAAACTTTAGTTTTCACAGTAGGTAGTATCGGTTTCTTTATTCTTTTATCCATTATTTATTATATTACCTCAACCGGTGCGCATTTGATTAGTTGGGATATGATAACCGGAGATCACAGAACGGTTAATGTGGATATCACTGTTAATCCTTCACAAACAAATTTAACCGTTGATAATCTAGATGATGAAATTTATTATTCCTCTAAATGGGGAATTGGTTTTTATGATGCCACAAACCGTGAAGGTAATCCAATTGTAAAAATCGGATACGTTCACCCAAACTCACCATTTAAAGAGGGTATTAATATTAATGTCCGTGATGAAAACTCTGAAGAGTACTTTTTTACGCTCAAAGAAGGGTATTCTATTGAAAAAGCCTTCTTTGAAGACCCTGAAGGGTTTGTAATTGCAAGAATGGGTGCTGAGGCTATGGCAAATGCATTTCAATCTTCTAACATAATACAATCAGCAACATTTCAAAATGTAGGTGGTGGTATAAGGGGATCAATCATTACAACAATTTATATGATATTTCTTACCTTAATAATGGTTTTACCAATTGGAATTATGAGTGCCATCTATCTAAATGAGTTTGCTAAAAAAACTAAGAGTACACGTATTATAAGACAAATGGTTGATCTTTTAACCGGTGTTCCATCCATAATATACGGTATGTTAGGTGCAGCACTATTTATTCGATTCTTAAACGCTTTGCATGTAACTTCTGGTGGTTCTGTATTATCTGGAGCCATGACCATGGCCGTTGTATTATTGCCAACCATCATCAAAAATACTGAAGAGGCACTAAAAATAGTCCCTGTAGATGTTAGGACAGGGTCACTTGCATTGGGTGCAAACCAAACACAAACAATATTTAAAGTAGTTATACCAAATGCAATTCCAGGCATCTTAACCGGTGTTTTATTAGGGATAGGACGTATAATGGGCGAATCTGCAGCTTTAATTTTTGCAGTCGGTGCAACAATTAAAGATACAGTCATTTTAACAGAACGATCAACTACATTAGCCACCCATATTTGGGTAATAATGGGTGGTGAAAAACCGAATTTTGAACTCGCAGCAGCAATTAGTATTCTAATTTTAACCATAGTATTTATAATAAATTTTTCAATAAAATTAATCGTAAGAAGTTTTTATAATCCACAAACATAGGAGTGAATGATATGGAAAAAGAATTAAATACCGTTTTCAAGCTAGAAAATATTAATGTTTATTACGATAAAAATCATGCCATCAAAAACGTATCATTAGAAATTGAGAAAAATAGAATTACTGCTTTTATTGGTCCTTCTGGATGTGGGAAAAGTACATTTTTAAGAGTTTTAAATCGTATGAATGACTTAATAGAATTTTACAAGTTATCTGGAGAAGTACTCTTTTGTGGGAAAAATGCTTGTTCAAAAGACTTCGATGTAATTGAACTAAGAACAAAAGTCGGTATGGTATTTCAAAAACCAAATCCTTTTCCTATGAGTATCTATGATAACATTGCTTATGGACCCCGTTGTCAAGGAATTAAAAATAAGGATACGCTCAACGATATTGTCGAAAACGCCTTGAAAAAAGCAGCGTTATGGGAAGAAGTTAAAGACAGGTTAAAAGACTCAGCTATGGGATTATCCGGAGGACAACAACAAAGACTTTGTATTGCTCGTACAATCGCAATGGAACCTGAAGTTATCCTATTAGACGAACCAACTTCTGCATTAGATCCTATCGCAACACAAAAAATAGAAGACTTACTTAATGATTTAAAATCAGATTATACGATAATCATAGTTACACACAATATGCAACAAGCGGCCAGAATAAGCGATTTCACAGCATTTTTCTATATGGGGGACTTAATCGAATATGGTGAAACAGAACAGATATTTTCAGTGCCTAAATTAAAACAAACAGAAGACTATATCACGGGAAGGTTTGGATAAAAATATGACTACTGATTTAAGAAAGAATTTTGATTTATCATTAAACGAACTTAAAGAAGAAATGCTCAACATGTTTAATAAAGTAACAAGTACTTATGTAAATTTATTTAACTTACTAGAAACACACGATATTGAACTTGCAAAAAAGCTAGTAGAAAATGATAAAAGCATTAATGATTTAGAACACCATATTAATGATATGGCATATTTAATTATACTAAGACAATGTCCAGTAGCGACTGACTTAAGACGCATAATGACAGCTATTAAAATAGCTAATGATCTAGAACGTATTGCTGATTATGCAGAAAATATAGCTACTTATTTAATTAAAACTAAACACGATAATACTTTTTATATTAATGCGATGATAAAATTTAAAGAACCCCTATTAGCCATGTTTAAAAAAGTTGAAGAAGCATATGACACAAAAGATTCAAATATCGCGTTTGAAGTATGTGAAATGGATAACGCGATTGATTCTATTTATCGTGCACACATTGAAGAATTTATTCACATAACCATGGAAAAAACAGACATCGAAGCTGAAGAAGCAAGTCGTGGAATTATTGTGATTAAACAGTTTGAACGTGCTGGTGATCACATCACAAATATCGCAGAACATATCATCTATTTAAAAAGTGGAAAACAACTTGAACTTAACTAATGTCTTTTTAAACAATAATTGATATAATAGCGTCAAAAGGGTGTGAATAAAATGAACACAAAGAATCATTACCTAACGACAATCATAATTTACCTTATTGTAACGCTACTTTTACTTTCCTACCTCAATCCTTTCGTGGTAGTTTTTGGTATGATAATTTTACTTATGGCTCATATTGTTTCGTACATGACTTTTCAAATGGATATTAAAAGTCAAAAAGAACAAGAACTAGAACAATTAAGATATAAAGTCAGTTTAAAAGAAAGACAAACAACTGAAACAGAAACACAATTTGATTCTTTAACAGAAATTATTGATAGCGCCATTATACTTATTAATGAACATGAGAAAATTACTCAGATAAATAGTTTGTTTAATGAATACTTTGATATCGTGATTAATGAAGGGGATTCCATTCAACAATTAAAAGAATATAGAAATATATATAAAGCAATAAATGAAGCGTTTATTGGTGAGAAAAAGCATCGCGCGCAAATAAAATATGATTCGAACTTCTATGATATAAACATAACCCCTGTATTTGATGGTAAAATGTTTCATGGATGCTTGGTTGTAATCCATGATATTACACAATTGAAAACTGCAGAAACTTTTCAAAAACAATTTACTGCAGATGTGAGTCACGAACTTAAAACGCCATTAAGTGCGATTAAAGGATTTGCAGAAATTTTAACTAGAGATGAGTATATTGATGAGAAAGAAAAGAAAGATTTTCTAGAGACGATTTATCAAGAATCAGTCCGTTTAGAAACAATATTGAATGATTTACTTATTATTTCAAAAATGGATCGCTTAGATTACGAACTAGACCTAGAAAAAACTTCAATGGAAGCCATTATTACAAATGCTAAAGAATTATTAGAACCACTAGCTAAAGAGAAAAATTTAGAACTTAATTGTGACATCGTTGATGCAGTCATTTATGTAGATTCAACTAAAATAAGGCAAGTTATGATTAATCTCATCACAAATGGATTAAACTATACCGATCAAGGTGGGGTTTATATTAAATCATATCTTGATGATGATGACTATGTGATTGAAGTTAAAGATACTGGTATAGGTATTGATAAAGATGAGCAGGAAAAAGTGTTTAAACGCTTTTACCGAGTAGATGAAGCAAGAAGTAGAACCTCGGGCGGAAGTGGCTTAGGATTAAGTATCATTAAAAACGTTGTAAGAAAACATGAAGGAACCATTGAATTACATTCTGAAAAAGGCAATGGGTCTATATTTATTATTAAATTACCCAGAATTCATGAAATAGGTTAATTTTACTTGCAAGAAGTGATAACATATTATATAATACATACGCACTCAAAATACACGAAAAGATTAGGTGATTAAATGGCGAAAATACATGTATCTTTCGACCTTAAAACATCCGAGTCATCCCAAACTTTTGAAAGCAAAGGTATCAGAAAAGATAACACGCTTACTTTTCATGATGAAGAAGGCTTTAAACACCAAATAATATTAGAAACTAATCTGTTAAAATATTACAAATTTGGAGAAAGCAATTTAGTGTTAATCTTTGAAGAGGGAATCAAACATAACGGCTCGTTTGAAATCCAAAATCACGTGATTAATTTTGATACACAGACAGAATCATTACTTATAAATGATGAATATATTGCAGTAAATTATCAACTTTTAACAGATAATGATGTGGTTCATACCGCTTCACTAGAGTTAAAAATTTCCATGCTTGAGGAGGTAAAACATGGTAGAAGTTAAAGAACAAAGTTTAATCAATCTTGCTGAAATAATTTTAAATGAAGAGAAAAAACCGGTAGATCTATACCAGTTATTTGATATGGTTATCGAAAAACGTGGAGATCAACTGGAAGAAATTAGCGACTTACTAAATAGCTTTTATGCAGATATCACAAGTAGTGCTAAGTTTATATATACAGGTGAAAACACTTGGGATTTAAAAAAACATCAGAAAATTGAACTTTGGGAAAAAGATGGTTCACACTATAATGAATATAGTGAAGTAGATGACCCAGAGTTAGATGAGCGTATTGCACATCAAGTAGCGTTAGAACGTGCACATCAAGAGATGCTAGATCAACGTAAAGTTGACGCTGAAGAAAAAGCATTGCGTCAAGAAGAAGCTGCAGCTCTCAAAGAAGAAGAAGCGCTTATTACAGTTCAAGATGACTTAGAAGAAGACACAATTGACTTCGCTGATTTAGATGAATTAGATGAAACATTCGAAGAAGAAACTAAAGAGACTACTGAAGAAGAAAAAGTTGAAACTAAAGAAGACGCAGAAACAGAAGAAGAATATGACGAGTTCGATGAAGAGCGTTATAACGAATATATGGATACATACGAAGACGAGTACGATAAATAAAAAAGCCCTTGCAAAAACACACCTATTTGGTATAATTTTAGTGGGCACTCTAAAAACAAGGTCTCCAATTGGGGAGACCTTTTTCTTTATAGGAGGAAGTCATATGAAAAACACAAAGTTTATATTTGTAACAGGCGGCGTAGTATCAAGTTTAGGTAAAGGTATTACGGCATCAAGCCTTGGCAGACTATTAAAAAATAGAGGCCTAAAAGTATTTATGCAAAAGTTTGATCCTTATATTAATGTTGATCCTGGGACAATGTCTCCTTATCAACACGGCGAAGTTTTTGTGACTGATGATGGGGCTGAAACTGATTTAGATTTAGGCCACTATGAGCGTTTTATTGATGAAAATTTATCAAAAAATTCTAACATTACTACAGGTAGAATTTATAAAAATGTTATAGAAAAAGAACGAAGAGGTGACTACTTAGGTGCAACTATCCAAGTAATCCCGCATATCACTAACGAAATCAAAGATAAATTAATCGCTGCAAGAGATGAGTCAAATGCAGATATTATTATAACTGAAATTGGTGGAACCGTTGGCGATATTGAATCACTACCATTTCTTGAAGCGATTAGACAGTGTCGTAGAGATTTTGGTTATAATAGTACGCTATATATTCACAACACGTTAGTTCCATATTTGGATGCACCAAAAGAACTTAAAACTAAGCCCACCCAGCATAGCGTTAAAGAACTCCGAAGTTTGGGGATTAATCCAGATATAATTGTTTTAAGAACTGCTCATGATATTACGAACTCTATGCGAGAAAAAATCGCACTTTTCTGTGACGTTAAAAAGGAATCGGTTATTCAAGCAAAAGATGTTGAAGTGTTATATGAAGTGGCACTCAAACTAAAAGAACAAGGACTAGACAATTTAGTCTGTGAACATTTTCAACTAGAGTGTCAAAAACCGGATATGCGTGAATGGGAAGAATTGATTAGCCGTGTTAAAAATTTAAAAGATGAGGTTACAATTGCTTTAGTTGGAAAATACGTTGCCCTACAGGATGCTTACTTATCCGTTATAGAAGCACTAAATCATGCCGGTTATGCAAATCATTATAAAGTAAACATTAAATGGATTAGTGCAAGTGAGGTCGTAGATGGGAATCCAGATGAACTGTTTGGTGATATCTCCGGTATTATCGTACCTGGAGGTTTTGGAAAACGTGCTACCGAAGGTAAAATTAGAGCAATCCAATATGCAAGAGAAAATAACATACCCTATTTAGGATTGTGCTATGGTATGCAACTTGCTTCAATTGAATTTGCAAGAAATGTATGTGGTTTAGAAGGGGCATCATCAACTGAAATTGATCCCGATGCTAAACACCCTATTATTCATTTATTAGAGGGTCAAACTGAAGATATGGATAAAGGTGGTACCTTAAGGTTGGGATTATATAATTGTCATCTTACAAAAGGGACAAAAACATATGATGCATATCTTCAAGACGATATAAAAGAAAGACATCGTCACCGATTTGAGTTTAATAATGCCTACAAAGATATTTTAGCTAAACATGGGTTATTATTTACTGGGATCCATCTTGAAAAAGATTTAGTTGAAATCATTGAACTTAAAGATCATCCATTTTTTATCGCTACGCAGTTTCATCCTGAGTTTTTATCAAGACCACAAAAAGCCCATCCATTATTTAGAGAATTTATTAAAGCAAGTATAAATAAACGTTCATAATTTGACTCTTTTTATAAAATGGATTACCCTATTTATAAAGATTGGAGGAAAAAATATGGGAATTTTAGAAACATTATTGTATGGTTTATTTGAACCTTTAATTGGGGATCCATTAACTAGATTAGTTACGTCTATCATATTCGCACTAACTTGGATTGTTGTAGGCATAATAATTAATTATATTAAAGAAAAACTCATTCATGGTTATTACATTCAAAAAAAAGGAGACAGACGTGGAAAAACGCTAGGTAGTCTTGTTTCTAGTTCAACAAATGTTCTAGTTTGGTTTATTATTATATTGATTATTTTAGATATTTTTAATGTAGATACAACCCCTATATTAGCAAGTGCAGGTATTTTAGGTCTGGCTATCGGGTTTGGAGCACAGAGTTTAGTTAAAGATATCGTATCTGGATTTTTTATCATTATGGATAACGCCTATAATCTTGATGAAACAATAGAAGTTAGTGGTTATAGAGGTAAAGTTGTTTATATGAACTTAAGAGTTACACATGTTCAAAACTTTATGGGTAGTATCTTCGTGATTAAAAATGGACAAATTAGTACCTTGATTAATTGGTCTAGAAATAATACCACAGCACTTGTTGACTTTGGTGTTGCTTATGATACAGACTTATCTAAAGTTAATGATATTATGCCAGCATTCATGGAAACACTTAAAGAGCGATATGAAGAAATCGTTGAAGTCCCATCATTCTTAGGCGTCACTGAATTAGCAGATTCTAGTATTAATATGCGTATAATGGCTAAAACAACAAATGGAAATCATTTTCCTATCGAAAGAAAAATACGTAAAGATGTGGTAGATTTCTTAAAAGCAAACGATGTCGAGATTCCATTTCCACAAATTGTTTTACATCAAGCGAAAAAGGAAACAGCGTAAAGAGTTCAAATTCTGAACTCTTTTTTTTCGAAAAATATGACAATTTGTCATTTTGATATTATTGACTTGTTTTTTATGATATAATAATCGTTAGGTAAAGAC
>NZ_JBIOAG010000022.1:0-35502 GCF_043951795.1 Liberiplasma polymorphum
ACATTATCTGCAAAATTAAGTGGGACTTATGAGGGTGCACGTATGGCTGCTAACATGATCGAAGATGTTAAAGTAACCGTCTTTGATTCGCAAAGCGTTTCTTATCCTGAGGCATATATGGCATTTACTGCTGCAAAAATGATTAAAGAAGATAAAAAAATTCCTGAAATTATTGATAGACTGATTCATATTCGTGAAAATCACGGTATTTTAATTTCTGTTGATACATTAAAATACTTAGTTAAAAATGGCCGTTTAAGTGGCGCAAGTGGGTTTGTTGGAAGTTTATTAAAAATTAAACCAATGCTTGCTTTAACACGTGAGGGTCGCTTAGAGCCTGTAGAAAAAATCCGTACACGTTCAAAAGCATTAAGCCGTATTATTGAAAAATATGTTACTGAACATCATACACCAAATAACGAAATTTTCATTGCACATGCAAATGCGCCAGAAGAAGTTGAACAAGTACGTAAAGAATTACTTGCTCAATTAAAAGATGTTAAAGAAATTAAAGATTATCCGCTTACACCTGTTGTTGGGGCACATGCTGGACCAGGAACACTTGCTATTGGATGGGTACCTATAAAATAAAACCACATCAATTATACTATTCATGTTTTATATGAATATAAAGGGGGGAAAACATGGCAGGGGCACCTAAAAAAATAATTAATGAACTTTTAGTAGAAGTGTTTAACCAAATTTTAAGTATTGAGCAAACCAACTTAAGAGAACGTGGTGTCAAACTCTCTATGAATGAAGTTCATGTTCTAGAAGCAATTCAAAAATCTAAAGAACCAACCATGACAACGATTGCTACAAGACTCCGCGTAACAGTTGGAACCCTAACTACAGCGATCAATCGTCTAGTGAATAAGGGATATTGTGAGCGTTTCAGTGCTGAAAAAGATCGTAGAAAAGTATTGATTCGTTTAACAGATAAAGCCTTAGCAGTTTTAAGAGTCCACGAACAATTTCATGAAGAAATGATTGATGCAGTCGTAGAAGACTTGCAACTTGAAGAAAATGATGTGTTAATTGATTCTTTAGAAAACTTAACAACTTATTTTAAAAACAAATACTAAAACCTAAACACCTTTACACTCACATGCTTATTTGATAAAATGAATTAAGCATAAAAAGTGTGAGGTGTTTTTTTATGGAAATCAGTTCAGATATTATTAGAGGCCACTTAGAAGGTGTCATCTTAAAATTAATTTTAGAAAAAGATCGATATGGTTATGAAATTTCTAGCGAAATTTCAAAAAGAACAGAAAATATGTTTAATATCAAAGAAGCGACACTTTATGCTTTGGTTCAAAGACTTGAAAAAAAAGAGCTTATCACATCATATATTGGTGAAAAATCTCACGGGTCAAAAAGAAGATATTATAAAGTTACTACCTTAGGTAAAGCTTATTACAAAGAAAAAATAGCAGAATGGCAAGCTTTAAAAAGCATTATGTCAAAGTTGTTGGAGGTACGCGATGAAAGAAATTCATAGATTTGTGGAAAAACTATTTAAACACAATCACTTGAAACAAGAAGATTCAGACGCTACTCAAAAACTCGTTGAAATGCTAACTGAAAAGGTAGAAGATTTAATAGAAGATGGCATGGAAGAACAAGAAGCCATTCATAAAACGATCGTAGAGTTCGGGGAGTTAGAAGATTACTATGCACCACTAGTTACACAAGAAAAACGAAGATACAAACGCAATAAAACCATTCAACACTATAAAAATGATTTACTATTTTCTGTCTTAAGTTCTGCCATTATTGTTGGGATCTTAATTTACCTAAATTTAGAAATTAGAAGAGTGTATGAATCGTTTGGATATTGGTTTATTGTACCAGGGTTAGCTATCTTATTTTGGCCAATTAGTTTATTATATAAATTATTAAATAAAAAAGGAGAATAGCATGAAAAAAACCGCCGTTATTGCCATAAGCACAGGCTGTCTAGATTATCTAGAATTAAAAAAAGACAATCTATTTATGGTGCGCTGTAAAATTCTTATGAATGACAAGCAATACGACGATTTTACCGGTATCGATGCCGACACCTTTTACAGTGCATTAAAAAAAGATCCTGATTTAGTCCCAACCTCTAGTATGCCTAGTGTTGGTGAAGTGTTAAAAGTGTATGAACAAGTTGAGGCTGCAGGATATGAAGATGTACTTGTTATTACAATCTCGAAAGGATTAAGCGGAACATTTGAAAGCTGCTTAATGGCTAAAAACGCTTATCCAGGAAACTTAAACATTTGGGTAATCCATACTAAAAACGCAGCGATTAGTGAAGGGTATATAACCCTAGAAGCATTAAGACTAATCGATGAAGGTGTTGATTTTGAATCCATTAAAACTTATATTAAATCTTTATCTTTAGCCCGTAAGCAGTATTTCTTAGTAGATAACCTAAGATTACTTGTTAAAAATGGTAGATTATCAGGGGTTCAAGGCTTTCTTGGAGGTTTATTAAAAATTAAACCGATTTTACAAGTTAACGATGAAGGCAAAATTGTTCCCTTTGAAAAAATTAGAACAAAACAAAAAGCCCTTGATCGAATGGTAGAAGTAGTCTTAGAAGATTTAAAAAATATTAATGATTTTGTTGTTACTTATAACACGAGTGATAACATAGACTCATATAACTATATTAAGTCTAAAATAGATGAAGTTTATCCAAATCACCAACATTACTCAGCCCCAATCACACCAGTTATTGGCTGTCATACCGGTCACGGTACGGTAGGAATTGCTTACTTTAATTTAGACTTAATGAAAAAATAGACACCCTTTATGGGTGTTTTTCATACACAAAACTCATTGCTAAAATATAGGCGAAATGATACAATAATCAAGTGGTGATATTATGGAAACTAGACGGATAACATTTTTAGCGGTTTTACTTGCAACGAGTGTTGTTTTAAACATTGTTGAGCGCGTAACCATGCAAGCCTTAACCCAGCCCATTGCAATCATATTAGGACCTGTTATAGGGGCGGGTGGTGTTAGAATTGGGCTTGCAAATATTGTCGTTATGCTCATTTTATATAACTTTAGTACAAAAGATGCTTTTGTCTTATTGATGCTAAGAATCATTATTGTTGGCCAACTTGCTATAGGATTATTTAGTTTACCGTTTTGGACAAGCTTAATGGGTGGATTAGTAGGGTTTTTCCTAATGGTAATCTTTAAACATTTTAAAGGGTTTTCTATCATCAGTGTTAGTATTATGGGGGCCATCGGCCATGTGTTTGGACAAATATTCGTAGCTGTCATATTTTTTCAACTTATTGAAATTGTTGTCTATGTTCCATTCATGCTTATGCTTAGTATTCCTGCAGGCATATTCACCGGTAGAGTGACGATAAAACTCATAGATATTATGGAACCAATTTTAACAAAAAACCAATAAAAAACTCACTTTTAAAAGTGAGTTTTATTTTTCTAGTGCTTGTTTTTTCTTATCACGGATTACGACTATTGTAAATGAACCAACTATGAATGCTAACATAATAAGTAAAGTGGTAGTTAATGGATTTGCCCCGTTACTCGTTAACGGGTCTGGTATATGCATTGCACTGGTATCATAATCAGTATCAATCATTAACTGATGTAAATAAAGTTCAATAAAATTTTCACTAAAATGAGCTTTTTCTTCATCATCAACCCATATCGCTTCAACATCATCCAAACTATCGATAAACATAATTGCATCTTCTAAAGGAAGTAAGAAAGCAACAGTAGAATAAATATCACCAAGGGTTGGATTCTTAGAAATCACAGTAACCGCGCGAATATGAAAAGTTGGGTAGAAAGAATCAGGGTCAATTAAATGATGGTAATCTTGTCCATCTACAGTATAAAAACGTTCATAATCGCCACTTGTAACGATGTTTTCTTCTGAGTTAACTCTTACTAATGCATAAGGGGCTGATGGATTATAAGGGTTTCTTAAACTTCCAATCCAATAATTTCGTTCGTTACTAGGATGTTCCCCGTAAAATTCTACATTTGATCCACCCGCATTAATTTGAAATGCGCGGATATTTTCTTTACCTTTTATAAGTTCACCAACGAGTTCCGCACCATACCCTTTTGCGATTCCGCCTAAGTCGATGCTCATGCCTTCAGGAATCATAACGGTAGAATTTTCTTTATCAACAACAATATTGTTAGGGTCAATATTACTTGCAGCTTGAATGAGTTCATCCATTTCTGGTAACTCGCAAACTGGACTGACTAGGCTTAGACAAGCTTCTCTATAGATTGACCATACTTTTAACACTTCACCAATGGCAATATTAAACTTACCTTGTGTGAGTTCATCGTTATGATAAGCATTACTTAGTTCAATCATTTCGATTAACATAGGATCAACTGTAATGACAGTATTTGGGTTACTATTTAAGTACTTAACATTATTTACGCCTTCATAAGAGTCATATTTGGTAGAAACCTTATGAACATGATCAAGGAGATCTTGTACTTCACTAAATATCTCGCGATATTCAGTATTGGAATTTCCATATAAATCTACGCGTATGATTGTGCCAAAAGCAATAAAATTTCTTGATTGTTGTGTTGGGCTTGCTTGACAAGCACTTAAAATCCCAATCGTTAATAGTGTGATTAATATCCAAATTTTTTTCATGTAATGACTCCTTTCACGATAAACATTATACCATAAAATAAATAAGAATAAACGAACTTTACCATTAAAATAGCGTATAACATGCTATAATATATTTAAAATAAATTCATTTAAGGAGGCGTGCTATGATTACAACATATAAAGCGTATTTACAACCACGACGTGTGGCCATTCCACTTGGCACGCTAGATGAATCGCATATTGCCGTAAAAATAGATGATGCTTTAAAAATTGGCCAACCACTAACCCATGCTGAAAATGAGTTTCCTTATAGTACAGTGAGCGGAAAAGTTCTCCAAATTATTCGAAGTGTCGATTATAACAATCAAGACACTTATAGTGTGGTTATCGAAAACAATTATAAAAACACCGTTAAATCAAATATTACTAAAAAAGATATCAAAGATTTAATCGTAACTTATTTTAAACCAAGTCAAAAACTTGAAAAAATTCATTTTACTAAAGAAATGGATATTATTATTAACTTAGCCCACCATAATGAACCCTTTGTATCACTAGATGTTAAACATGTCCATGATCTAAAAGATACGATTATGGGCACGCTTCATAGTTTAAATGATATTTGGCCATTTAAATCAATTACATTACTACTTACTGAGGATATGAGAAGTAATTGGTTTTCAAGTAAAACCTTACCAATCACCATTAAAAAAATCAAACCAGAAAAACGTATTAATGCCCCGCACGATTTAATTAATAGTATGTTTAATCGAGCGCTCTATAAGAAAAAACCTTATAATTATTTAACATTATCTTCTATCTTAAAACTCCACGATATGATTCAGCATCATAGACCAAGTGTTTTTACGCGCTTAGTCATTAGTGGTGAAGGAGTTAAAAATCCTGTGATTTTTACCGTTAGAGTAGGCACAATGTTTACTGATATTAAACGCATATTTAACGGATACTCCACAACCAATCCAATGACGATGCACTTAAACAGTATTATTGAAAATATTACCATATTAAATGAAAACTTTAGTATTCAAGATCATTTTGTTAGTTTACATTTCCAAGAACACAGAGAAAAAGAAGTCTATGACTGTATTGCTTGTGGCCGTTGTAATAACGAATGTCCTGTAGGCATATTGCCATCAAAGATTATGCACAGTTTAAAACAAGGGATTGTCCTTGATTATATGAAGAGTGATGTGTGTATCGAATGTGGGTTATGTAGTTATTATTGTCCTTCAAAGATTCCAGTGATGCATTTTGTAAAAGATGCAAAAAAACTGTTAAAGGGGGATTATGAATGAGTTTTATGCTAAGAAGCACCCCTGTAGTTAGTACATCAGAAAATTCGTTTAAACGCTTAATTAGTTACCATATAGCCGTAGGGTTCATGGTTATAGTAGCCATCATTTTACAAGCAGCGTTAGGACTTAGACCATTGTTTTATGCACTTGGTCAAATTAGTTTAGCATTTATTTTCTCTGTAGCGATTATACTGGCTAAAAACTTAATAGAGAAAAAACCTTTGCTCATTTATCGTGATTATATGAATAGCATTACTTATGGATTGCTTGCGGCATTATTATTACCAACAGAATCGCCATTTTATATTATTATTAGCTTAATAGTTATGATTCATTTAATCGAATTATTCTTTAAAAAATTATTTAGAAAAAATATTATGCACCCTGTATTACTAGGGTTATTAATTGTTCATTTATTGTTTAGAGAGTATTTACCGATTTCTGAGACGATGAGTAATATCTTTCAAGAAGAATCGCTTAATTTTGGAAGAATTCGGTTCTTATTTGGAGCTTATGAAGGATTGACATTAGGAACAAGTGCTTTTATAGTATTAGGTTTTTTATGGATTTACTTATCAGTGTCAAAGATTATTCAGTTTAGAATGAGTATGTGGTTTATTGCGAACTTACTTTGGATTGTATTAGTATTGGGTTTATTTAGTGAAGCCAGCATTTGGAGTTTATTTACAAAACTTATATTAGGGTATTCGATGTTTGTGCTTGTCTATTTTGTCGCAGAACCAACCTCAACACCTGAAACAAGAGAAATGATGTGGTTTTATCCATTCATTGCCGCAATGCTTACAGCATGGTTTAGACTAAACTTTGATATTGTAGAAGCAGCGCTTTACGCCATTGTGTTTGCACAATTCTTATCTTGGATCTTAGAACAACTTCAACAACGTACGAGTCGTTTAAGAAGTAAACTTATGCTTACAAGTATCTTTATTTTATGGGGATTATACTTATTATACCAGTTCATTTAAAGAGGAGAAATCCTCTTTTTTTTGTAAAAGAAAAAGAGGCGCTAGGCCTCTTAGTCTATGAAAAAGATTTATATTTTAGTTTTACTTAACCGCTTTATTGTAAGCACGAACTGCTAAGTTAAAGTAATCTGGGAAATCAGACCAAGTAGCTCCAGTAACTGTATCATCGATAGACCAGAAGTTTCCTTCTCCTCTAACTAATTCAAAGTCACCTGATAAGTCCATACCAACGATTGCTTCGATAGTAGCTTCAACGTTTCCTGGCCATCCGAGTGTACCAGTACGCCAGTATTCAGTACCTGATTTAGTAAATCCAGCACTTGATGCATCACTTGCAAGTGTAGTTAAAACTGTGTTTGCAGATCCATCAGCGTTAGCAATAAATGCTAATTCAGCATCAACTTGTTCTACATACCATTTTGCATTATCGTTATCTTTTACCCAATCTTCGATGTTAGTAACACCAGTTGCTTTGTAGTTGATTGATTGACTACCAGCAGCACCTAATACTTCAGCAGTGAATAATTTATCACCGATTGTTAAGTATTTTGCATAGTAAGCACTTGTGTGATCTTCAGGGTTAGTTGAATCTCCACCACGTTTTGTACCAACAACAGCAACAACATCGTCGCGGTCAGCATGATCAGCAGCAACTTTAGCCCAGCTGTAAGGTAAGAAATACTCATCAAGTGTCATTGCTTCAACAACACCATCTTTTGAAACTGTAATTTCAACAACACCTACATAATGACCATGAACAAGTCCATATCCTGTAGCTGTTGTAGATTTTGGTCCACAAGCGCTTAAAGTAAACACTAATACTAAACCAAATAATAAAGCTAATAATTTTTTCATTTTTTTCCTCCTAAGTGTGTGTTTTAATTCCTCTTGTATTATAAATGCTGTAATACAATTTGTCAATAAAATTCCAGTAAGTTATTAAATAATCTTGTAATACATTTTTTTAACCCTTTAAATGAGACAATAAAAGCATTCTCATTAATTAGAAAACCATTCAAATAAAAAAACGTTTTCCGTGTATTTTAAAAAAAATATGCTATAATTATCTTGAAATTGGAGTGACGATTTATGAAAAAAAATGACATTATATTAATCATTGTAATAGCTTTTATTGCACTAAGCAGTTTTGTTACTATTTTACTTTTGCAACGATCATCTGGTGATACTGCTGTTGTCACTTATCATGACCCATCAGAAGGCGATATTCAAATACTAGAAATTAATTTAAGTGATGGGTCTTATACCATCATTAATGAATCATTAGTTTATTTTGCCAATGGTTCAGAAGAAAAAGAAGTGTATAAGCGCTGTTTTACTGAAGACTATATTTACTGTGTTTTAGGTGAACTAGGCATTGTTGTTATCGAATATGATAATAACCGTGTGCGTGTGATTGAAGAGACAAGTCCTCAAAATATTTGTCAAATTCAAGGCTATACGAATTCACCGCTCAAACCATTAACTTGTCTTCCTAATTATATTACTATTATAGTAAGAACAGATGATGAGTTAGACTTTAATTCATAGGAGGTTAACCAATGGATATTGTGCAAACATCAATTACAGAGATTTTCTTATTTTTCCTTATATTTATTATCACTTTTAAAGCGGTGATGCGTTTAGAACTTGCCAAATACTTTCAAAAAGGGGCCATTTGGCAAATTCAAGTGATTTATGTTTTCTTAAGTATTGCACTAGCTTATTTAGTTACGAGTGCATTGATGAATTTGATTAGACTTATGTCAATCATATTCTTATAAAAAAAGGACTCAGTCCTTTTTTTATACATAACGTTTATATTCATAGGTTATTTCTGGCTTCAATTGACCATGGGATACATCGCTTAACTTAATACAAAAAGCATTATAATCACTTGATTTGATTTCTGCTTTAAACACGATATGGTCTAAATAAAGGGCTTCTATAAACTCTGTTTCCTCACGGATTAACGTTTCAAGTTTACCGCCAAGATTAAAGGTAGCATGAATCTCGAAGTGCACCACAGTTTCTAAGTAGGTAAACACGGTGGTTTTTAAGGCATCACTTACCCCTTTTGTATAAGCTCTAACTAATCCACCAGCACCTAGTTTAATGCCACCATAATAACGAATCACCACACATAAAACATTCGTTAACTCATGTTTTTTTAGTACTTCTAAAACTGGTAAACCCGCTGTTCCACTAGGTTCACCATCATCATCATATTTTTGAATTTCTTGATGGTCTCCTAATATATAAGCTGTGCAATGATGTGAGGCATCTCCATACTGATTTCTTAAAATATTTAAATGGTTTTGAACGGTTTCTAAATCATTTACAGGAAATAAAAAGGTATGAAACAAAGAACGTTTTATTTCTATGGTTTGCTTAATGCTTTCTTTTATAGATTTCATTTAAATCACCATCCTTATTATACAATAACTTTTTTAAATCATGCGCTAATCATGGAAAAAAACAATAATATAGTGTATAATTCTATCGGTGATACTATGAGAAAACACCTACTTATCGGAAAACAATTATTAAGAAAACTTCATGCAGCTGGGTATGAGGCATTTTTTGTTGGTGGATTTGTTAGAGATACGTTACTTAAGCTAGAAACTAAAGATATTGACATTACCACAAATGCTTTACCAATGGAAGTTAAAGAAGTCTTTAACAAAGTCATCTCTACTGGAGAAAAATACGGAACTGTAACAGTCATTATTGAAGGCGTTCCTTTTGAAGTAACGACTTATCGTACCGAACAAAATTATTCTGATTATAGAAGACCAGATGATGTTAAATATGCCAAAACATTAAAAGAAGATTTATCTAGACGTGATTTTACCATTAATCAACTTGTTATGGATGATGAAGAAGATATCATGGATTATCATAACGGTCTTGAAGATCTAAACAACCATATTATTCGCACCATTAATGATCCAAATGAACGATTCAAAGAAGATGCCCTTCGTATGTTAAGAGCGTTTAGATTTAGCGCCAAACTTGATTTCGATATTGAAGAAAAAACCTTAAATGCCATTCAAGAAAATGGTGAGTTAATCAAACATATAGCTATCGAACGTATTCAAGATGAACTCATGAATTTGTTTAGTCAACCTTTTAAGCAAAAAGCTTTAAAAGCGATGATCAAAACAGGGATTCATCACTACTTATTTCGCGCCCCACTAGCGATTGAATTTTTAGCTTCAATTGATGAACCCTATGACACACAAGATGCGTTTGTTGTTTTATATTTAGAAGGTGAACCATTAGAAAAATCGTTTAAGCTCTCTAAAAAAATGTTGCATGATATCAAACAAGTAGCAAGAATCCATGCTTTAACCATTGAAGATCATTTCACACCTGAGATTTTATTTACAGAAAAAATTTCAGCGTGTTTAAGCGCCGATAAAATAAATATCTTTTATGAGAAACCTAGTGAAAAAGAATTGATAATCTCAATAGATAAAAATCTTCCAATCAAAGAAGTATGTGAACTTGCCTATAAAGGTGAACACATCATAAAAGACATGGAGTTAAGCAACAGAAAACATATTGGGTTTATCATTGATCATTTAATATTAGAAGTCATCTATCAACGTGTTCCTAACACGTATGAAGCGTTAAAAGAAAAAGCATTTCAAATAAAAAAACAACTAGAAAAGAGTGACCTCATATGAGCAAATTTTATGCTTACTTAGAAGACTTTCATGAAATGACGATCATCATTCCTCACCGCTATAGAAAAAACCCTGTAGAGTCATTTGAAGCGATTGGGAATGATGAAGAGATTCCTCTTGAAATCGTCTCTCGTCAAACCATTGGGGATGAAAATAAATACATCGTACGTTTTGATGGATACATCTTCTTAAATAAAACGTATTATGTTTATGATGATCAAAAAGAAAAATCAGAACTATATACAGGTAAAATCGTTAGAACTGAACTGTTTGATGATATTTATTTTTATGATGGGAATGATTTAGGTCATACCTATAGTAAAAAATCTACCACATTTAAACTTTGGACCCCAGTAGCTAAATACATAAAAGTTAAACTAACCTCTCCTAATGATGAAGAAAAAATCTACGAGGCTACCTATAAAAAAATCGGAATATGGACCGTTACTGTTGAGGGGGATTTAGAAGGATATCGCTATCAATTTATGTCTTATGTTAACGGTAAAGAACACACATTTACGGATCCTTACGCCGTTTCTTCAACGGCGAACGGAACCCATAGTTATGTTGTAAATAAGAAAAATTTTTATAAAATGCGCCATAAACGTCCAGATTTTTCTGGTCGTTTAAGTGATGCAATTATTTACGAGATGAGTGTGAGAGATTTTACGATTGATGAATCAATTAATGCCAAACATCCTGGTAAATATTTAGGGGCTATTGAACGTAATCTTAAAACAAAAAACAATCATAAGGCAGGCTTTGATTATGTGAAGTCACTCGGTGTAACCCACTTACAACTTATGCCAATTTATGATTTTGAAACAACCGACGAATTAAATCCAAAAGATTCTTACAACTGGGGTTATGACCCAATGCAATATAATGTACCAGAAGGTTCATACAGCAGCGATCCTGATGATCCTTACACAAGAATTAATGAGTTAAAAGAGATGATAGATACCTTTCATGAACACGGCATGCGTATTGTTATGGATGTAGTTTATAACCATGTGTATGATGTAAATACCTTCCCATTTGAAAAAATCATTCCAGGTTATGCCTACCGTGTCGATGATCAAGGCATTTTAACGAACTCATCTGGTTGTGGTTCTGATATGGCTACTGAACGTAAAATGATTCGTAAATTTATCATTGACTCAGTCATGTACTGGGTAAAAGAATATAAAATTGATGGATTCCGCTTTGATTTAATGGGACTCATTGACGTAAAAACGATGAATACATTGCGTCAAAAACTTGAACTCAATCAACACGATTTAATTGTTTACGGAGAAGGCTGGCATATGTCTGCGCCGATTCCTGCTAAAAATTTATCACACATGTTCAATAAAAATATCTTACCAACCATAGGGTTTTTTAACGATAAGTTTAGAGAAGAAATAAAAGGCGCAACATTTAATCCAAAACAAAAAGGTTATGCGCTAGGTAATAGTAGTCATTTAGGGGTTATTAAACACTTATTATTAGGCAGTGTATTAAACAAGTTTTTATTTAAATACCCGAGTCAGTCTATTAACTATGTTGCATGCCATGATAATCACACCTTACACGATAAAATTAAATTAGCCTTTCCAGATAAAGATGAAAATTTTAGAAATCATCTTCAAAAATTCGCAACCTCTATCGTGTTATTATCACAAGGGGTCCCATTTATTCATATGGGTCAAGAATTTTATCGCACCAAACAAGGCGTAGAAAATAGTTATAAATCGCCGGATAAAATCAATCTAATTGATTGGCAGCTAGTTGATAAATATCAAGAGGATATTAAAGACTTTAAAAAACTAGTGAAATTAAGAAAAGAATTATCATGTTTACGCTTATTAAACCCTTCAGAGATAAAAAACAACGCCTTTGTTTCATGTAGTGAAGCAGGAACGTGTGTCTTAGAAGTATGTAAAGGTGAAAATCATACTATTGTCATTTTTAAAAACAACGTAGGTGAAGAAACATTGAGTTTTGATGAAACCTTTAATATTTTATATACCTCAAATAAACATGAACTAAAAGCAGTAACTGAGATTACATTAAACGAGGTTTCTACAGTTGTGCTTAAGAAACAGAAAAAGGAGGCAACCGATGAATAATTTTTATGCAAAAGTCGATACAATAAATCAAACCAGTTATGAAACCAATACGATGTCGGTGTTAGATGAAAGTGGTGAGCGACTTACCTTGCGCATTGATGAAAATGAATTGTTACAAATTGGGGATGTCTATTATTTTGAAACAGAACCAATTATCTTTAAAGAAAAAGAACAACGCTTAGTAAACAAATATACCCACATGCAAGCCTTAAAACTTCCCCTCCATGAACAAGAGCGTTTAATGCGAATTTTTTATACTTTTGCGCCTGTTAATATTGAAGTTGTAAAAGAAAGCATTGAATCATACTTAGACCGTATGCGTAACGAGACGATTAAAAAAATAACCATGGATATTTACACCCGTTATCAAGATGCTTTTTACCTATACCCAGCTGCGACTAAATTTCATCATGCTTATATTGGTGGGTTAGCCCATCATACAGAAACCATGATGCGTTTAGCAGAAGGCCTACTTACCGTTTATCCATTCTTAGATTATGATTTACTCGTAAGTGGACTTATTTTACATGACGTTTGTAAAACCATTGAGTTATCGGATTATAAAGCACCTGAATATACTAAAGAAGGTAGATTAATCGGTCACATTACGATGGGAGTTAAGGAAGTAACTAAAACTGCCATTAAGTTAGATTTATATGAAACAGAAGAACGCTTGCTTATAGAACATATGATTTTATCACATCATTACTACGGTAATTTTGGTTCACCGAAAAAACCAAATATTCCAGAAGCACTTGCACTACATTTTATAGATAATATTGATTCAAAGTTTGCGGTATTAGGAGAAGCTTTAGAACTTACTGAAGCAGGTGATTTCACGCAACCAATTCCAGTTTTAGACCGTGAAAGATACTATAAGCGTAAAGTTTAAAAATAGACAAATTAGCCACTTCGTGGTAAAATTAAAAGAACATACAAGAAGTATGATCGTACAAAACGAGAGGAGTCAAACAAAATGAAAATAGAACTACGAAATGAACCATTAAAAGAAGTAAGAGCAGACAACATGATTCCAGGTGTAATTTATGGTAAACGTATTGATTCTACCCCAGTAAAAGTAGATTATAAAGAGTTTATGAAAAATTATTACCAACATGGGAAAAGTATGACATTTAAAATCAAGTTGGATGGGAAGTCACATCAAGTTTACATTAAAGACGTTCAATTAGACCCCCTCAACCAACGCAATGTCGTACACTTTGATTTAATCAAGGTAACAGCTACCTCAACCATTACAGCGGACATTCCAGTTCACTTAATTAATAAAGATACGGTTGAAGCTAAAGGGTATGTCGTGCAACAAATCGCAAACGCTGTCCATACGGAATACGGCGTTGGAAAAGGAATTAATAATTTCCAAGTAGATGTTGAAGGATTAGAACAAGGCGATGCACTCTACATTAAAGATTTAAATGTTCCAGAAGGCATTAAAATCTTAGATGATCCAGAAAAAATGATTGTTAATGTTACAATGCCTACCATCGAAGAAGAACCAGAAGATGACGAGGATGAAGAAGTAGTAGAAGTAGAAGCAATCAAACAAAAAGATGAAGCACCATCTGAAGAAAAAGAATAATATATTTGAGGTCTCAGTTTAGTTTGAGGCCTTTTTATTGCAAAAAAAAGACGCTACTTAGTAGCGCCTTAAGATTAATCTTCTTTAATATCTGGGAATACTAACATCTCGTATAAGTCTTTTAAAGCTAAAAGTCTATTTTGAAGATGGGCATTTTCCATACTGAATTCAACATTAGCATCCATTAATGTTTGAATGGTAATTAAGTTTCCAAAGAAATCAGTATTTTCTTGTGGGTTATTGTACATACGGTTATGGTATGGTCCAAAGTAAGTTCTTAATGCCGTATCAACTGATTCTGGAATTGGAATTGTTGTAACACCTTGATTTTGTAGTTTGTCAAATTCTCTTGCAGCCCAAGCTTCCATTTGTTGAACACTTGGAATATCAGAATCATTTTCCCAAACTGAATCATGGGTACCATTTTCATTTTCAAACGCAGCACTTGGTTGGACAAAGTTTGTTCCTTTACGTGCTCTTACTAAGTGTAATCCGAACTGAGTAGTAAAGATACGGTCATCTAAATGGGTCGCTGCATCTTTATTTTCTTCTTGTGAATACGCTTCGTAAATACGTTGTAAGTTTTCTACATAAGATTCAACAAAGTTTCCAGTATTACGGTAGTTTAAATCTTGGTTATCAGTACTTAAATTTTCAAATTTTAATCTGAAACCATAATTTTTAAACATGGCCCACTTACTGAAATCATCATCACTTGCATTGGTTCCACGCAGTGCGCTGTTATATTCCGTAACAATTTGTTGTAATGATTGTCCATCTTCAACAGCTTGTAGTAATAAAGTCTCAAGTTGAGCCTTTAAGAAGTTGTAAGTGGTTAAACCACTTTCATCTAATCCTTCTAAATACTCTTCAAAATCATCTGGGGCTAAATCACGATCAAAGTCAACGAATATAACAATATGTTCAACACGTAAACTGAAGTAGTTTTCATGTTGTTCGTTTACATAAGGGATCGCACGTTCAAAATCGATATTTGGGAACGCTAAGTATTTAAGTAAGTTTTGCATAACTAACCATTGAACTAAATCTTCATCCGATGCAAAACCATAGTATAAGTATAAGAATTCACGCCAAGTGTATTGTTGTGGACTAAATCCGTACCACATATAAGCACCTGATGCAAAGTTTTGACGCTCTGCTTGAATAATTGCACGGTGATCTTTCATCAACTGAGAATTATTTTGAGAGAAATTACGGTTAGACCCGTATAATGCTTCAAAATGTTCGCCTTGAATTAAATCGCCTTCTTTATAAAGTTCGATAGCATGAAGTGCACCAACACGGCGAACCATGTAACCGAAGAAGTCATCTACAGTAACTTCAAAATCATCAAATGAAGCAAGAATAGTTTTATCTCTATTTTCTTCATAATATGTTGAGGTTGCATTAGATACTGCATCATAACTCATTGCTAATAGGGTATCGTGAATTTTGAATCCACTTTCTTTACGTAAATTAACAATAGTTTGGTTAATACGGTTTTGATTGACTAAACTCTTAACAAATTTATCTTCAATATCATCGCGTGTTTCTTCATCAAGTTCATCAAAGTCAGCAAGTTCTTCTTGTGAGAGTTTGAAAATCATTGAACGGAAACCAGTGTTTCCTGATGCTTGTGTGTATTGACGATCTCTAATGGCATAGTTTAATGCGGTATCATCATCTAATTTTAAGGTGTCAAATAAATACGTTGCTTGAGAAGAAGCCACATTCGTTTTACGCATTTCATTATAATTAAAATTAAAATAATCTGCAGTAAATGCATCTAAATCTTCCATGACTAAAGTTTCATCTAAAGCATCTCTATAAGGATATAAATAGTTATAAAGAATGATATAGTAACTGAAAACTTCTTCAATTTCTAATTTACGTGTGTTTGTGTCATTAAGATTTTCACGCGCGACATTTGCAAGCGGTGTTTCACCAAAATATAGTCCAATGCCACCTTGGTAAGAAGGGACTAAATTATGATGTCTTAAAACACGTTCATATTCAGTTGCAGAATTGAAAATTAATTCAATAGCAATGGCATCTCCACGATAGTTTTTCTCATAATAATCTTTTAATTCTTCAGCAAAAGAAGTCTCTTCGTTTGCATCTAAATCTGCGATGAATTGATCAATAGCTAAATTACGTTTTGCGATTGCTAAACGAATAAAACGATCAACTTCCTCATCATCTTCATGATTGAAACCAGCCATCGTTAATGTTAAGCGATAGTTTTTCTCGATTTCTTCTAATTCAGCTTCTGTAAACTCGTCGATTTTTTCTAAATCGTCCGTACCGAATTTAATGATTAAAAGTTCTTTATCAAGTTCTTCTTGTGTTACGGCATCAATGTAATCTGCTAATAAGATTTCATCAACGTAATTAAGTAGATGGTTAACACCTTCTAATACTTTAACACGGTTGTATAAAGCTTCACGAGTTATCGTGATATTACCGTAAGTAATAAACGATCCATCTGGGTTTGAAATGTTAGGATTTGGACGTTCACGTGTAATGAAGTTGCATCCTACACTTAATAAGATAATTGCAATAAGAATACTCGCAATAATTGCAATTTTCTTAACGATTGCTGTGCTCATAAAATCACTCCTTAATAATATACGCATTATATATATTATCATTATTCACTTTATAAAACAACTCTTTAATACAAAGCGATTTCAAATTGCAATATTCAGTTAATAAAATGCATAATGTGTCAACTTCTTGCATGTCATGAAATTTCGTGTATAATAATTTTTGTATTGGAGTGATGACATGAAGATAATCGTATTAGCAAGTGGGTCAAAAGGGAATGCTACCTATATTGAAACCAAACATTCAAAATTACTAATCGATGCAGGGATTTCATTTAGACAAATGAAATTGAAATTATTAGAACATCAAATAAATATTGAAACGCTTGATGCCGTATTATTAACTCATGAACATAGTGATCATGCAAAAGGATTACCAACCTTATTAAAATACACCCGCACGATGTTATATACATTAGAAGATACATTTAACCATTTATATCACAAAACAACGTATGATTTAAGTTACACACAATTTAGTAAAATTACTCAAAACCAAAGTTTTCGTATCAACGATTTAAAAATCACCCCAATCCCAGTTTCTCACGATGCAGTCAGTACAGTTGGCTTTATCTTAGAAGAAAATGATACAAAACTTGTATACATGACTGATGTTGGGTATTTACCAACAGAAGACTATCCAAAAATCGAAAATGCTACAGGGTATATTTTTGAAGCGAATTACGATGTATCACTTTTGTTTTCTTCAGCAAGACCTTATTACTTAAAAAAGCGTATTGACTCTATTTCAGGTCATTTATCAAATGCGGATTCAGCCTATCATTTAAGTAGGGTTGTTGGCGAAAAAACAAAACTAATTATACTCGCTCATCCATCAGATGAGTGTAACACAGAACACCACGTCATGACGACTTTACTTGAAGTGTTTAATAGCTATGCAATTGATGTGAACCGATTTGAGATTATTGTTGCAAAACAACAAGTATCCACAAAAATGATTGAAATTTAGAAAGGATGAAGAAGATGGAACATTTAAAGATTATTCAATCGACTTGTAAAAAAGTCTTTAATGTAAAAGAAGAAGCGATTAGTATTGATTCACGTTTAATGGGAGGTATGTCTAATTTCACCTACATTATTAAAGTGAATGAAGACCGCTATACATTCCGTGTTCCTGGTAAAAACGCCGAACAATTTGTAGACCGTGATATTGAAAAATATCATATTGAACTCATTGAATCACTTAACCTAAATAATGACACCATTTATTTAGATGTTGAAACGGGGTATAAAATCGCTAAATATATCGAAGGACAACCGTTACACGAATTAAATGCCTATGATTACTTAGATGAAGCAGCAGAAGTACTTAGAAAAATTCATCAATCCTCTTTAAAATCCAATTATGATTACGCCCCATTTGACCGATTAGAAAAATATGAAAATCTTGTAAAATCGTATGATCATAATCATCACGAACGTTATATAGAATATAAAAACACATTACTATCACATAAAGACTTCTTAGATCAACAAGAAACGACATTAACCCATGGAGATTCACAAATTTCTAACTTTGTCGTAACAAACAATGAACTTAAACTTATGGACTGGGAATTTACAGGCAATAACGACCCATTTTACGATATAGCTTGTTTTGGAAATGCGAATTTTGATCATGCGATTGCCATCTTACCGATTTACTTAAAACGCACCCCACAACCTGATGATTTCAACCGATTATATTTGTGGAGAACCTTTCAATGTCTACAGTGGCATAACGTTGCTTTATACAAAGAATTTATTGGTTTAAGTCAGGATTTACACATCGATTTTAAAAAAGTTGCAGGACTTTATTTGGATAAAGCAGAGGCTTTACTTGCTAAATTGAAATAACGATACCCATTTTCTAAATTAGAAGAAAACACAACAAATGTAAGTGTTTTCTTTTTTTATTTTCTAAGATATCGTGTTGTCTTATAAACCCCTATGATGTATAATCATGTTGTATGACAACATTATGAAAAATAATTATTGGAGGTAGTTGCGATGGCGACAAAAAAAGTATTCCAGTCAATGGATGGAAATCAAGCTGCAGCGTATGCTTCGTACGCATTTACAGAAGTAGCAGGGATTTATCCGATTACACCATCTTCGCCTATGGCTGAACTTACTGACTTATGGGCATCACAGGGTAAAAAGAACCTATTCGGTATGCCTGTAAAAGTAATAGAAATGCAATCAGAAGCTGGTGCAGCAGGGACGGTACATGGTGCGCTTCAAGCGGGCGCGTTAACCACAACGTATACAGCATCTCAAGGATTGCTACTAAAATTACCAAATATGTATAAAATGGCCGGTGAATTATTACCAGCTGTTATTCATGTATCGGCAAGAAGTATTGCAGTGCAAGCTTTATCAATCTTTGGGGATCACCAAGATGTTATGGCTGCACGTCAAACTGGTTTTGCAATGTTAGCATCAGGATCAGTGCAACAAACAATGGACCTTGCAGGGGTTGCACATTTATCAGCAATTAAAACAAGTGTTCCATTCTTACATTTCTTTGATGGGTTTAGAACATCACATGAAGTAAATAAAGTTGAGGTAATTGATTACGCAGATTTCGACCGTTTACTTGATCGTGATGCAGTTAAAAAATTTAGAGCACGTGCTTTAAATAGTCAAGACCCTGTTACTAGAGGATCAGCACAAAATGATGACGTATATATGCAAACACGTGAATTACAAGACAAATTCTATAAAGATATCCCAGATGTTGTTAATGAATACTTACAAGAAATATCTAAAATTACTGGACGCGAATATGCACCGTTTGTTTACTATGGAGATAAAGATGCAGAAGATATCATTATCGCAATGGGTTCTGTTACTGAAACCATTAAAGAAACAATCGATTATTTACAAGAAAAAGAAGGCCGTAAAGTTGGATTGTTATCGATTCACCTATACCGCCCATTCAGCACTGATTATTTCTTAAAAGCGATTCCTAAAACGGTTAAACGTATTGCGGTATTAGATCGTACAAAAGAAAACGGATCAATTGGTGAACCTTTATACTTAGATGTACGTAGTGCATTCTATGGTAAAGAAAATGCGCCGATTATTATTGGTGGACGTTATGGTCTTTCAAGTAAAGATACAACGCCTTCACAAATTAAAGCGGTATATGATAATTTAGCGGGTGTTCAAAAAGAAAGCTTCACTATCGGAATTAACGATGATGTAAACTTTAGTAGTTTACCAGTTGATGGTGAAATCTTAACAACTGACCCAACCACAACCGAGTTATTATTCTACGGATTTGGTTCAGATGGTACCGTTGGAGCAAGTAAGAACACCATTAAAATTATTGGGGAAAACACAGACTTATATGGTCAAGCGTATTCAAGCTATGACTCTAAAAAGTCAGGTGGGGTTACCCGTATGCATTTACGTTTCAGTGAAAAACCAATTAGAAGTACTTACTTAGTAAACCATCCGCACTTCGTATCATGTTCAAGAGAATCATACTTAAACCTTTATGATATGATTGGTGGATTACGTCAAGGAGGAACTTTCTTATTAAACACCATCAAATCACCAGATGAAATCGAAAATTATTTACCAGCAAATATTAAAAAACAATTAGCTGAAAAAGACGCGAAATTATTTATCATTAACGCCGTTAAACTAGCAGAAGAAATCGGACTTGGTGAAATGATTAATACGATCATGCAATCAGCATTCTTCGCACTTAATCAACAAATCATGCCTTATGAAAAAGCAGTTAAGTTAATAAAATCTTATTCTGAAAAAGAATACGGACGTAAAGGACAAGCTATTGTTGATAAAAACTTTAAAGCAATCGATTCAGGAAAAGAAGGACTAATCGAAATAACAGTTAAACCTGAATGGAAAGATTTAGAAATTAAAGAAGAAAAAATTGATAACTCACATAAACCAAAATTCGTAACAGATATCGCAGAACCAGTTAACGCGATTAAAGGATACGATTTACCAGTATCAGCATTTGAGGATTATTATGATGGTACTATGGTAAACGGTTCAAGTGCATATGAAAAACGTGGGATTGCAAACTATGTCCCTGAATGGATTGATGACAACTGTATCCAATGTAATCAATGTGCATTCGCATGTCCACATGCAGTTATTAGACCATTCTTACTTACAGAAGAAGAACTTGCAAACGCACCTGAAGGTATGAAAACTTTAGCGGCTAAAGGAAAAGGATTAGAAGACTTACGTTACAAAATCCAAATCTCTACATTAGACTGTACCGGATGTGGTGTTTGTGTACAAGTCTGTCCTGCTAAACCTGAAAAAGCATTAAAAATGTCTCCAATTGGGACTGAAATTGAAAGAGGAGAAGTACAAAATGCTTCATACTTATTCAATGAAGTTTCTTATAAAGATAATTTAGTTCAAAAAACCAATGCTAAAAACAGCCAATTCGCTAAACCATTATTCGAATTCTCTGGTGCATGTGCTGGTTGTGGAGAAACACCTTACATTAAACTTGTTACACAGTTATATGGTGATCGTATGATGATTGCTAATGCAACTGGATGTACATCGATTTATGGGGGATCATTCCCGGCGACACCTTATACAAAAGATGACAATGGACGCGGACCTGCATGGGCAAATAGTTTATTTGAAGACAATGCAGAGTTTGGATTCGGTATGCGTCATGCAAATCAAGCCATGCGCGCACGTTTACAAAACATCATTGTTGAAAATATGGATAAACTGCCTAAAGGTGCTTTACCATTATTTGAAGAATGGCTTGAAAAGAAAGAAGACGGCGAAGCAACACTTGAAATTTATAACCGTCTAAAAGATATTATTCCTACAATTCCAGGGCAACTTGGTTCTGACTTAAACGAAATGAAAAAATATTTCGTTAAACAATCAAACTGGATTATTGGTGGAGACGGATGGGCTTATGACATCGGATTCGGTGGCTTAGACCATGTTATCGCAAACACAGAAAATGTAAACATCTTAATCTTAGATACTGAGGTTTACTCAAATACAGGTGGACAATCATCTAAATCAGCTCCAACTGGATCAATTGCAGCCTTCACAGCAAGTGGTAAAGATGGTAAGAAGAAAGACTTAGCTGCAATCGCTATGACCTATGGTCATGTGTATGTTGCTCAAATCTCTCACGGTGCAAGTCAGCAACAAGTAATCCGCGCAATACGTGAAGCTGAAGCTCATGATGGTCCAAGTATCGTTGTGGCTTATAGCCCATGTATCGCTCATAAGATTAAAGGCGGAATGACCTATTCTAATGACCAAGCGAAACTTGCAACAGAATGTGGTTACTGGCCAACGTTTAGATTTGATCCTAAATTAATAGAACAAGGTAAAAATCCATTCCAAATAGATTCAAAAGAACCTAAATGGGACCTATACCGTGATTTCTTAATGAATGAAGCACGTTATGCGCAACTTATGGATATTAACCCTGATAAAGCAGAATCATTACTTAATAGAAACTTACAAGAAGCGAAACGTCGTTACGGTATGTACAAACGTTACGCTGCAATGGATTTCTCAAACGAAAATTAGTTAATAGTTCAGTATATAAAGGTGCTTGAAAGCCAAGCACCTTTTTATAACAATTTTAAATACCCCTTGATTTTTGAAATGTAAGCGTTTATAATAATAAGTTATCAAGCAAGAAAAGAGTGAAGAATTATGGACCAAGCCGTCGATTTAGTATACATATTAAAAAGTATTGGATTAACCATATTTTTTGTTGGGTTAATTGGATTCGAAAGACAAAGAAGAAACAAAATCGCAGGGTTAACAACCCATCTTTTAGTTGCGCTAGGTGCAGCTGGATTAACGATGGTTCAACAGTATATGGTCTATGATACAATTCAATTTCTAAAAGAATACCCTGAATATATTGGAACCGTCAATATAGAACGCCAACGTATCGTTGCGCAAATTGTATCAGGTATCGGATTTTTAGGAACCGGTGCAATCATTAAAACCAATGGCTATATAAGTGGCCTCACAACTGCTTCTACATTGTGGATTGGCGCCATCATTGGAATCATATTCGGTTATGGATATTTTTGGTTAGGTATCACGTTATCGTTATCTATTTTATTTGTCTTAACCATTATCAAAAACTTCTTCCGTCACGTCGTAGAAGACCCACATCATTAAAAGCGCAAAAGTTTGCGCTTTTTATTTGAAAAATATATCATATTGTTAGCCTTTTAAGCTTGTTTAATATACAATATTTATGGACTCAAGGAGGTAATTATTATGGCCATATTAAAAATAGAAAACTTACACGCTCAAGTGGATGGAAAAGAAATCCTTAAGGGTGTCGATTTAGAAATAAAAGGTGGAGAAACCCATGCAATCATGGGCCCTAATGGAACAGGAAAAAGTACACTTGCTAGTGTCATTATGGGGCATCCACGTTATGAAGTAACACAAGGGACAATCACCTTAGATGGTGAAGACGTACTAGAAATGAGTACGGATGAACGTGCACGTGCAGGACTCTTTTTAGCGATGCAAGCACCTGCAGAAGTGCCAGGAGTTACTAATAGTGACTTCATTAAAACCGCAATGAATGCGCGTTTAAAAGATAATGAAAAACTATCATTATTTAAATTTATTCGTGAATACGATAAAGCAGTTAAAGAACTGAAAATGAGTGAAGATCTCCCACACCGTTACTTAAACGAAGGGTTTAGTGGTGGTGAAAAAAAACGCAACGAAATTCTTCAACTTAAAATGCTAAAACCCGCTATAGCAATCTTAGATGAAATCGATTCAGGATTAGATGTGGATGCATTAAAAGTAGTTGGAGATAACGTAACAGCTATGAAAAATAAAGATTTAGGCTTATTACTTATTACGCATTATCAAAGATTACTTGATTATATTAGTGCAGATACGGTTCATGTAATGATGCAAGGACGTATTGTAAAATCAGGTTCAGTAGACTTAATGATTAAAATCGATCAAAATGGTTATGATTGGATAAAAGAAGAACTTGGTATAGAAGATGAACGTGTGATACCTGAGGTTGAAGACGAACGTGTATTACTTGGGGCATGTGCGACGAAAGAAGCATTAGAAAAGAAATGATGACTTTACCCAAGCAGTTAAGCACCTTAATCAATACACTGACCAATGTTGTTTTAGTAGACCAAACTACCATTAAATTTTTGCAAATGGATGAAACTTTTAAATCATTAACAATTGAACGATTACCACGGGATGCTTTTTTAGAAGAAATTCGTAACTTTGATCAAAGTCATGAACTCATAACTGTGAATAAAAACCAATTAGAAAACGGATTAGTTGTTAAAGTCCCACGTAAATTTACCTCAGATGCTATATTGCATATTTTTTACATTGGTAATCAAGATTCATTTACACTTCAAACGTTATATCAAATAGAACCATTATCAAACTTTAAATTGTTCGAATATGTTTATAGCAATGTAAAAGAGTCTTTAAACATAGTTACTTATTCAGATATAAAAGAAAATGCTCAGTTTACTTATACAAGTTTATCTCAAAGTGATCATGCGAATGCGAATGCGATTATAAGAGATGCTTATGTACATAGATACGGTAAATTTCTACTTACTAATGCTGCATTTTCTGATGCTTTAACCCACCAAATGAATCACGTTCATTTAGTTGGAGACTACGCAAGTGCAACCACGAAAACCATTGCGGTTACAAATAAAAATCAAGAAGCATCATATCACACTGTTGTAGAACACGAAGCGCCTTTTACAGAAGGCTATATTGAACACTATGGTGTGGCAAACGATGATAGTACGTTACTATTTGAAGGGGTTGGAAAAATCCATAAAAATATGAAACGTAGTATTGCAAAACAAAGTAATAAAGGCGTTATAATTGGTGCAAAAGCTAGACTTGACGCCAACCCTTTATTAATTATCGATGAATTTGATGTTGAAGCAGGCCATGGGGCTGCGATTGGACAAATCGATGAAGACCAACTATACTATTTAATGAGTCGTGGACTCACAAGAAAAGATGCAGAACGCTTAATCATTAATGGCTTTTTAGCTGCCCTTAACAATGTGGTAGGTAGTGAAACATTAAAAGATTACATTCAGCTTTTACTCAATCATAAAACAAATTAGGTGATACCATGGATGTACAAAAAATACGCCAAGACTTTCCCATTTTGACTAAACAAACATTAACCTACTTAGATACTGCTGCATCTAGTTTAACCCCAAACGTAGTAATCAATAAAATGAATGAATACTATTATGAGTATCCAGTAAACGTTCATAGAGGGGTATACCAACTAAGTTATAAAGCGACAGAGCATTACACGAAAGCGCGAGAAAATATCGCACGTTTCATCAATGGAAGCTTTGAAGAAACCGTGTTTACAAGAGGCGCTTCAAGTGCGCTTAACTTAGTGGCATCTAGTTATGGTATGAATAATCTAACTAAAGGTGATGAAATTATTGTGAGTGAGTTAGAACATCATTCACATGTTTTGCCATGGCAAATGGTTGCGAAAAAAACAGGTGCAACATTGAAGTACATTCCGCTAAACGCCGAAGGGCGTATCACCGTTGATAACTTTAAAAAAACATTAACCGATCATACAAAAGTAGTCGCTTTAACTTATATTTCAAATGTTATGGGTTATGAAACCCCACTAAAAGAAATAATTCAGCTTGCTCATGCTAAAGGAGCGGTTGTTAGTGTGGATGCAGCACAAGCTGTACCGCATAAAAAAGTTGATGTAAAAGCACTAGATTGTGATTTTTTAGCATTTTCTGGTCATAAAATGTGCGGACCAACCGGAATTGGTGTTTTATATGGTAAAAAAGCTTTACTAGAGAAAATGGAACCGATCGAGTTTGGTGGCGACATGAATGATTATGTTGACTTATTTGATGCAGAGTTCAAAGATGCGCCATACAAGTTTGAAACAGGGACGCCCCCAATAGCTGAGGCTATTGGCTTAAGCGAAGCAGTCGATTACCTAGAGGCCATCGGTTATGATGAAATTCTTACACACGAAACCATGTTAAAAGAAATGGCTCTGAGCGAATTAAGTAAAATTAAAGGCATTACGATTTATAATAAGACTACAGAAACAGCGATTATTAATTTTAATATTGATGGGGTACATCCTCATGATGCTGTTAGTTTCTTTGATCAAGACCATATTGCTTTAAGAGCCGGCCATCACTGTGCACAACTCGTTATAAAATGGTTAAATGTTGCAGCGACACTGCGTGCATCATTTTATATCTATAACACAGTTGAAGATGTTATGCGTTTTATAGATAGTGTTAAACGTGCACGTACATTCTTTAGTGAAGTAGGGTTTTAGGAGGCTATTATGGAGCAATTAGAAAATTTATACAGACAAATAATTATGGATCATTACAAAAATCCTCGTAATAAAGGATTGCTTGATAATGATCATTATCACAAATATCATATTAAAAATCCTAGTTGTGGCGATGATATTACGATTCAAAGCCGCATTGAAGATGGGATTGTTAAAGATGTTAGACACGAAGGTTCTGGGTGTAGTATTTGTTGTTCTAGTGCGAGTGTATTATCAACACTCATGATTGGAAAACCAGTAAGTGAAGCTCAAAACCTAACCACAAATTACCTAAGGATGATCTTAAATCAAACGTTTGATCAAACGATCGACTTAGATGATGCTTTTGCTTATCAAGGCGTCACAAAATTTCCAGCGCGCGTCAAATGTGCCACCATTGCATGGAAGGCTTTTGAACAAACGCTGAAAGAAGAGGGTGAATAATATGAGTGAAGAAACCAAAAGAGAAATAGAAAGAATTATTGGTGATTATAAATACGGATTCAAAACAGAAACTACATCCGTTATGAATACAGGTAAAGGATTAACAGAAGATAAAGTTCGTGAAATTTCTGCAATTAAAAAAGAACCAAAATGGATGACGGATTTTAGAGTGAAATCTTACCAAAAATTTATCGAGCTTAAAAATCCTACCTGGGGACCTGATTTATCAAGAATAGATTTTGAAGCCATCACTTACTATATAAAACCATCAGAACGTAGTGAAAAATCTTGGGATGATGTACCGAGTGAAATCAAAAACACGTTCGACAAATTAGGAATTCCAGAGGCTGAGCAGAAATTCTTAGCAGGAGTTGGCGCACAATTTGAAAGTGAAGTTGTTTATCACTCTACGATTAAAGAATTGGAAGATTTAGGTGTAGTATTTACTGATACCGACACAGGCTTAAGAGAATATCCTGAACTATTTGCGGAATACTTCAATAAAGTCGTCCCTTATAGTGATAATAAGTATGCGGCACTAAATAGTTCAGTGTGGAGTGGCGGATCATTTATCTATGTGCCTAAAGGCGTTCATGTAAAAAAACCATTACAATCTTATTTTAGAATTAACTCCGAGCAAATGGGACAATTTGAACGTACCTTAATTATTGTAGATGAAGATGCAAGTTTAAACTATGTTGAAGGATGTACTGCTCCGATTTATACAACGGATTCTTTACATGCTGCTGTGGTGGAAATATTTGTAAGAAAAGGTGGCCATTGTCGTTACACTACTATTCAAAACTGGGCTAACAATATTATAAATTTAGTAACTAAGCGTGCCTTAGTCGAAGAAGATGGACACATGGAATGGATTGACGGCAATATTGGTAGTGGTATCAATATGAAGTATCCTGCATGTATTTTAAAAGGTGATCGTGCTAAAGGCACAACCATCTCTATCGCATTTGCAGGCAAAGGGATGCATCAAGATACAGGGGCTAAAATGATTCACATCGGGAAAAATACAACAAGTAGTATTATTTCTAAATCAATGAGTGCTAAAGGTGGAAAAGTAAATTACCGTGGGATTGTCCGCCATACAAAAGGTGCAACAGGCGCTAAAAGTAATATTGAGTGTGATACGATTATTTTAGATGATCAATCAACCTCAGATACCTTACCATATAACATTGTTCAAAACAATAATGCGATGGTTCAACATGAAGCAAAAGTATCCAAAGTATCAGAAGAACAACTCTTCTATCTCATGAGTCGAGGACTGAGTGAAGAAGAAGCAGTTGAGATGATTATTATGGGCTTTATTGAACCGTTCGCCAAAGAACTTCCAATGGAATATGCAGTTGAACTTAATCAACTAATTAAACTAGAAATGGAAGGTTCAATCGGATAAAACGAAAAGGCACAAAATGTGCCTTTTTTTTATGATATAATGAGGACAAGTTAAATAAATAAACATTTATCAAAAAGATGGATTCTGGTTTGAAAAATACACAAATTAAGTTATAATAGTTTTGGTAAAAAGAATAGGAGAGAAGTCTATGGAAAAATCAATTAATTCAATCCGATTTTTAGGATTAGATATGGTTAACAAAGCTAATAGCGGTCATCCGGGAATCGTTTTAGGTGCCGCACCAATCATGTATACTTTATTTACAAAGCATTTAAAAATAACTCCAAACAGTTCAAAATGGTTTAACCGAGATCGTTTCATTTTATCGGCAGGACATGGCTCAGCCCTTTTATATTCAACCCTTCATCTTGCTGGTTATGAAATTAGTATGAGTGATTTAAAACAGTTTAGACAACTTAATTCAAACACACCAGGACATCCTGAGTTTCGCCATACCGATGGTGTAGAAGCAACTACAGGGCCTCTAGGACAAGGAATCTCAAACGCAGTTGGGATTGCAATCGGTGAAAAATACTTGCGTCATACCTTAAATAAAAAAGATTTAAATATTATCGATCACTACACCTATGTATTATGTGGTGATGGGGATTTACAAGAAGGCATCGCATTAGAATCATTAAGTTTAGCAGGTCATTTAGGATTAGAACGTCTAATCATTTTATTTGATTCAAATGATGTTCAACTTGATGGTCCTACCATTGATGCTGTAAGTGAAAATATTAAAATGAAAATGGAAAGCATGAACTGGCATTATCAATTAGTAGAAGACGCGAATGATTTAGAAGCTATTGATACAGCAATCCTTCGTGCAAAAGAAACGAATCAACCAAGTTTTATTGAAGTGAAATCAATCATTGGTTACGGTTCAAGCAAACAAGGGACAAGTGCAACCCACGGCGCACCACTCGGTGTAGAAGAAACTGAAGCGATGCGTGAAAAATTTAATTTTACAAACCAACCATTTGAAATTGATGATGATGTCTATCAAGATTTCTTCAAAAAAGTCGTCGAACGTGGTGACCGTGCACATGTTGAGTGGGTCGAAATGATGGATGAGTACCGTGAAATTTATCCTGATATGTTTGGTCAACTAGAAGATATTATTACTAAAGAACTTCATATTAATATTGATAAGGTCATGCCTTTTGAACCAATTGGAACAAAAGAAGCAACCCGTAACTCAATCGGAAAAATCTTACCTGCTTTATCAGAAGAATTGATCGCTTTAATTGGTGGGAGTGCTGACTTATCAGGTTCAACTAAAGTTAAAGGCATCAACGGGAATTTCACAAAAGATAATCCTACAGGAAGAAACATTAATTATGGCGTAAGAGAACATGCAATGGCTGGGATTACAAACGGCTTAGTACTCCATCATTTAAAAGGATTTAGTGGTGGATTCTTCATATTCTCTGATTACATGAAACCATCTATCCGTTTAGCAGCACTTATGAATATTCCTTCAATTTTCATCTTCACGCATGACAGTGTAGCCGTTGGTGAAGACGGACCAACCCATGAACCAGTAGAACAACTTTCAATGTTTAGAACAACCCCTCATCTAGTCACATTACGTCCAGCACACGCAAACGAAGTTAGACTTGCTGCACGTTACGCCATTGAATCGAAACGCACCCCAGTTGTTATTGCATTAACCCGTCAAGATACTACTGTACTAACAGAAGTTAATTACGAGCAATTCAAACAAGGGGCATACGTTGCGAAAGATGCTAATGATTTTGAAGGTATTTTAATTGCAACAGGTAGTGAATTAGAAGTTGCACTTAAAACACAAGAATACTTAAAACAAGAAAAAGATATTAACGTTAGGGTTGTGTCAATGCCTTCTATGGAACTATTTAAAAAACAACCGCAAAAAGTTAAAGATAGCATTTTACCACCTAATGTTAAAAAACGTTTAGCGATTGAAATGGGTGCACCAGATTTATGGTACCAATTTGCAAGCCATGTTCATGGTATAGAAACGTTTGGTAAGAGTGCACCAGGTGAAGAAGTTATTAAAGACTTTGGATTTACCCCTGAAAACTTAGCGAAACGATACTTAGAAATAGAATAAATTTTTAGATACCAAAGCACATGCTTTGGTATCTTTTTTTCTTTTAAATATGCTATAATGTCATAAAGAGGTGATACCATGCATCAACAAATAATCTACATCCATCAACCAGAAAAAAACAGTCTACTTGATGACCTCTTTTTTGAGTTATATGATAATCAAAAGATAACCACACTTTCTTTAGATATGTTGAAAATAGAAATCATTAATCCATTTGAAGAACCTATCGATCACGAAGAAATTCATGCACTTATACAAAGTGATTTCGAGCTAAAAATTTCAATTTTAGCCATTGAAAAAGAAGCCTTAAATGTTTTAAATGAAGAGACCTTACTTAATTATTTTATTAAGCTACCTAAAAAAGTGTATGATATAGAATCTTTTCTAATAAGCCTTATTAAACGCTACCCTGAAATGATTCCACCACTACAAAAAAACCTTGTTAAATTGTTAGGTTATGAATTAATTGAAACAACACTCGCGATTGCAGAGGCTAATATGAACTTATCGATTACTGCTAAAAAACGTTATATGCACCGCAATACGTTACATTACCGTATAGATAAAATTATAGAAACCACAAGCATCGATATAAAAACCTTTAAAGGGTTAAGCGTATTTACGTTAATATTTAAAGATTAAAGTGTTTTTGTGCACATTGCCCATAGTGCATAGAACACTTTTTATATATAATGAACTAAGTTAATATAAGGAGGCTACTATGGCTACATTAAAATTTGATGGAATTAACAAGATTTATGATAATAATGTACAAGCAGTATTCGATTTCAATTTAGAAATCAAAGATAAAGAATTTATCGTTTTTGTTGGCCCTTCAGGGTGTGGAAAATCAACCACATTAAGAATGGTTGCAGGATTAGAAGAAATTACATCTGGTGAACTATTTATTGATGAACGTTTAGTAAATGACGTTGCGCCTAAAAACCGTGACATCGCGATGGTTTTCCAGTCATATGCATTATACCCACATATGTCAGTTTATGATAATATGGCTTTTGGATTAAAATTACGTAAAATGCCAAAAGAAGAAATTCGTGAAAAAGTTGAAGCTGCAGCTGATATTTTAGGATTAACTGATTACTTAGATCGTAAACCTAAAGCACTATCAGGTGGACAAAGACAACGTGTTGCATTAGGACGTGCGATTGTACGTAACGCAAAAGTTTTCTTAATGGATGAGCCATTATCAAACTTAGATGCAAAACTTCGTGTTCAGATGCGTGCTGAGATTATCAAACTACATGAAAGAATTGGAACAACAACTATTTATGTAACGCATGACCAGATAGAAGCAATGACTATGGCTACGCGTATTGTTGTTATGAAAGATGGATACATCCAACAAGTTGGAGCTCCTAAAGACATTTATGACAATCCTAACAACTTATTCGTTGGAGGATTTATTGGAAGTCCACCAATGAACTTTATTTCAGGAAAAATTGATGAAAAAGTTTACTTTGTATCAGAAGGACTAAGAGTTGAAGTGCCTAAAGCAAAATCAGCTTTATTAGATAAATTAGGATATAAAGGAAAAGAAGTTATCTTAGGTATTCGTCCTGAAGATATTCATGATGATCAAGTAGTCATCGATACTTATCCAAATTCAGTTGTTGATTTAGTCGTAGATGTAGCTGAGTTACTTGGTGCAGAGACAAACATCTTTGCTAAAGTTGGTGACCATGACATTACAGCTAAGGTTGATGCACGTACGGATATTCATATTGGAGACAAAATTAAACTTGCATTCGATATGAACAAATGTCATTTCTTTGACCCAGAAACAGAAGAAAGAATTCGCGAGAAGTAATTATTTAAAGCAGGTGAAGTTCACCTGCTTTTTTTTCAACAAAAAATCCTTTATTTGAGACAGAATATAGCCTAAAATATTAATAAAGGATGTGAAAAGATGCATTATGTAAAAAAACATGTAAATGGTATTGAAGTCGTTTTTCCTTATCGCCAGGTTGTTTTAGAAAAAGGATTAATTCAATTTATAAATACCTTATTAATTAAAGAACTCACTACCTTCGATGGAAGAATTGAAGCTTTAAAAAAGCAATGTTCTCTTAAATATAATGTTCCGATTTATATCAATCATAAATTGTGTCTTTTTTCACTGACACCTTTAAGAGACACTGATGTAATCTGTTTAAATGTCCATGCAATTCAAGCAATTATCGAACAAGAAATCAATAAAACCATGATTATCTTTAATAGCAATGAAACACTTATACTAAACTATAATTATCGCTTAGTAAAAAAACGTTATGACCGAACCATCCAAATTATTGAAAAACTTTCAAATTAAGACCGTAAACAGACGGTCTTTTTTTCTGTAAGCGTTTTATTTATAAGAAAGTGTTTTCAAAGCCGTTAATTATTAGATTTTACAGGCTTAATTTAGTATAATGACATTGGAAACTTCGATTATATTTTAAAGGAGAATTAAGTATGGCAAAGAAAACATTACGTGATTTGAAGGTAACAGGGAAAACAGTACTAGTTCGCGTGGACTTCAATGTGCCTATGAGTGATGGGGTTATTACCGATGATAACCGTATTAGACAAGCTTTACCTACCATTCAAACGCTTATTGATCAAGATGCAAAAGTGGTGTGTTTCTCACATTTAGGACGCATCAAAAAAGAAGAAGATAAAGCAAAAAATTCATTAAGACCAATTGCTGAAAAACTCGCTGAATTTTTAAAAAAACCAGTAAAGTTTATTCCTGAAACTAGAGGAGAAGCTTTAGAAACAGCGATTCTTTCAATGCAAGCTGGCGATGTATTAATGTTTGAAAACACACGTTTTGAAGATTTAGATGGAAAAAAAGAATCTAAAAATGATCCTGAATTAGGTAAATATTGGGCCTCATTAGGAGAAGTATTTGTCAATGATGCATTCGGTACAGCGCACCGTGCACATGCTTCAAATGTTGGAATCGCATCAAATATATCTGAGAGTGTAGCTGGATTATTACTTGAAAAAGAAATTAAGTTTATTGGTGGCGCAGTTGACAGTCCAAACCGTCCGTTTATTGCCATATTAGGTGGCGCAAAAGTTAGTGATAAAATTGGTGTCATCCAGAATTTACTTAAAAAAGCTGATCTTGTTTTAATTGGCGGTGGAATGAGTTATACGTTCCTAAAAGCACAAGGATTTGAAATCGGAACAAGTTTAGTAGAACTTGACAAAGTTGATTTAGCAAAACAACTTCTTGAAGAAGCAAACGGGAAAATTATTTTACCTATAGATTATAAATTAACAAAAGAGTTTAATAACGATGCTCCAATTCGTATTGGTGCATTCGATGATTTTAATTCTGATGAAATGGGTCTAGATATTGGACCTAAAACATTAGAAAAATATCAAGACTTATTAAAAGATGCAGCAACAGTTGTATGGAATGGACCAGTAGGTGTATTTGAGATGAGTAATTTCGCTAAAGGTACAATTGGTGTCTGCGAAACATTAGCTAACCTTAAAAACGCAACAACGATTATTGGTGGCGGAGATTCTGCATCAGCCGCAATCAATTTAGGATTTGAAGAAGCATTCACACACATCTCAACTGGTGGTGGCGCTAGTTTAGAATATTTAGAAGGTAAAGAATTACCTGGTGTGACCTGTTTAGATGATGTGAAATAATGGAATCTAAAGAAATCGGTTTAAAGATTAAGCAATTACGCTTAGAAAATGATTTAACTCAGGAAGAACTTGCCAATCGTTGCGAGCTGACTAAAGGGTTTATTTCACAAATTGAAAGACATTTAACAAGTCCTTCAATTACAACATTAACCGATATACTTGAAGTATTAGGGACAACACTAGGAGAATTCTTTAGTGAAGACCAAGATGATGTTTATGTATTTACACCTCAAGATTTTTATGAAAAAACCAATGAAACATTAAAACATAAAATTCACTGGATTGTTCCAAATGCTCAAAAATATGAAATGGAACCAATCATTATTGAAATAGAACCAGGTGGTGTTTCCTTTGAGGACAAACCCCATTCGGGAGAAGAATTTGGTTATGTATTAGAAGGCGAAATCGTCTTAAAAGTAGGAAAAAAGCGTCACAATATTAAAGCAGGTGACACATTCTACTATATGAGTAATAAAACCCACGTTATAGAAAATAATTCAAAAAAACCGGCCGTCGTACTATGGGTTAGTACACCACCGATGTTTTAGAAGGGAGAGTCACATGAAAAAAGAAATTATTATTAGTAGTACTGCAGGATTACACGCGGCACTTGCTTCAAAAGTAGTGCATGCAGCTTCAAGATACAATTCAGATATTCGTTTAATCTACGCAGATAAAATTGTTGATGCAAAATCAATCTTAGGCCTTATGAGTTTAGCCATTCCAAGTGGTGAAAATATAGTGTTAGTAGCTGAGGGGCCACAAGCTGATCAAGTCATTACTGACATTGAAAAAATATTAGGATAAGGGTGAAATCATGAGAAAACCAATGATTGCAGGAAACTGGAAAATGTTTAAAACACGTGATGAAGCACTCCAGTTTATTTATGCTGTAAATATGGAAGTACCAAATAAAGAGTTTATTGACACAGTCATTTGTGCGCAAGCACCAGTACTTAGAGATTTGGTCAAACGTCAAGGTGAACACCTGCGCATTGGCGCACAAAACATGCACGAAAGTGTAGAAGGCGCATTTACAGGAGAAATTAGCGCGTCATTGCTTGAAAATATCGGTGTGGATTATGTTATTGTCGGTCATAGTGAACGACGTCTTTACTTTAACGAAACCGATGAAGCAGTTAACTTAAAACTTCACCAAGCGCTTCGTTATGGTATTACGCCTATTTTGTGTGTTGGAGAAGCTTTAGATACACGTGAGGCTGGAACGACAAATGCTTATGTGAAAGACCAAGTTGTTAAAGCATTAAAAGGATTGGGTAAAAGCCAAGTTAAAGATTTAGTCATTGCCTATGAGCCTATTTGGGCAATTGGAACTGGAAAAACTGCAACGAATGAACAAGCAAACGAAACAATTGCTTACATACGTAGTGTAGTAGAAGAATTATATAATAAAGACACATCAGATGAACTCAGAATATTATATGGTGGTAGTGTTAAACCAGAAAATATAGATGGATTAATGGCTGAACCTCATATCGACGGGGCACTTGTTGGTGGGGCTAGTTTAAATCCGAAAGCCTACTTAACCCTTGTAAATGCAGCGTATAAAAAATAAATTATAAA